>NZ_CBBQHX010000002.1:0-231247 GCF_964946895.1 Stagnihabitans sp.
CTTCGCACATCTGCCTGCACCATAAGGCACAGGTCTTTCCGTTTCATGTGCTCGTGTTACCGAAGTAACAAGAACCCACAAACCGTGAAGCTTTCAACCAGATCATCGGTACCATCGCCTCTCAGCGACTTCCCTACTGGCCCGATATGTGAACGTTTTGACGCCGATGCGCCCAAACCGCCCACATATCCCTTCATCCCTACAGTTTCAAAGAGCACAGACACAAAACAACTCAGGGCGCCAGTCTCCTAGCGTTCCCGGAACCGCCTTACATCCAGAATTTCCTACGTCAGCACGTAGCTTTCGCCACCAACCGCCGCACCCAACCCGCGTCCATCACCGTCTGGCAACATCGTCGTTTCGGTGAAGCGGTATCTAGGCCCCACCAACACTTCCCGCAAGACCAAAAATCACAAACGCCAAACTTTTCTGCATCAACCAAGATCTTCAGCCAATACCAGAGCCTTACAAGAAATTTTACCAAACAGTCAGCACTGCCCGCGACACTTTCTTGCGAGACCCCCACCGCCACACCACACCACTCCCAGCTCCCGCCGATTCTTCCCCCCAAAGCAAATCAAAACCCCAGCCTTACGCCGGAACCAAGCTCCACGCGCCGTTCCGATAAATCCGAACCCCAATCAGAAAAACCAAAATAAACGCGTAGGTCAGGTTTGCCCGAAGCTTGAACGCGCCCTGCCTGATCAAGGATCCGGCCTTCTGGCAGCATCACGCCGACAGCGGCCCCTGTTACAGCTTCCGCGCAGATCTCGCTCCTTTTACAAGCCTCGCGGATCAGATCGCGAACCCATGCCCATCTCAGATCAGCACAACCTGCCGGCCAACCTGTCATACCCTGCGGAACAGCTGTGATTGAGGACATGAGACATGCACACCACCGCCGACAGGATCAAGGACATCGGGCCGCATCCGCAGTCGTTCGACATCGAACGCGCGACGACCCTCAATGAAGATTACCGCTCTGTCGCGTGGAGCGGTCGCTACCTGCAGGTCACGCTGATGTCGATCCCGGTGGGCGGCGACATTGGTCTTGAATCCCATCCTGAGACCGATCAGTTCCTGCGCCTTGAGGCGGGTGTCGGACGGGCGCAGATGGGAGAGACGAAGGACAACCTGACATTCGACAAGCCGGTTTCGGATGGCTGGTGCGTTCTTGTGCCAGCCGGTACCTGGCACAACATCACCAACACCGGCACCGAGCCGATGCAGGTCTACGCGATCTATGCACCGGCCCATCACGCGCCCGACAAGGTGCAATTGACCGAGGCCGATGCTATGGCTGACAAGGGCGACAAGCCTGCCGCATGGTCGGTGCAGCCAAAGCATGTGCCCGACAAGCACGGCTGACCGCGTTCAAGGCGGGTCAGGAACACGCCTTGGCTTCCGGCTTCGTTGCACCAGATTGCGCTGCGGTCGTCGCAATCAACCCGTCTCTCTCGCAGATGGGCGGGTGACATGATGCGTGAAGCGGCCGGTGGACGGCAGTGACCAAAGCAGGGGCGGTGGTGCTTTTGGTCGTCATGGCGACGGGATTGGTCTTGCTTGCCTGTGCCGCGCAAGGATCGGCCCCTGCAACCAGGGGGTCGATTGGACCGTTGGATCTGTGGACAGCACAGCAGGCGCTGAATCTGCGCAGTCCCGGCCTTGTCCAGGCCTTCACCTTTCTTACCGCCTTTGGGTATTGGGGCGTCGTGCTCCTTTTGGCCGGATCGGCGTCAGCGATCATGGTGATCTGCCGCCGCGCTGCGTATCTGTCTGGACTTTGGTTTGGGCTGATGGGCAACCAGATTAGTGTATATTTCCTCAAGACCCTGTTTGGTCGACCGCGGCCGCCGTTTGCTGTCTATCAGGAAAACAGCGCGGCCTTTCCCAGCGGCCACAGCGCGGCAAGTGTCGTGATCTTTGGCTTTCTTGCTTCTGTCCTCATCCGGGAAAGGCTTCTCCCGCGCATACTCGTCGGCGTCACGGGCATGGTGGCCGTTGTCATGGTGGGTTTGAGCAGGCTTTACCTGCTTGAACACTATCTAAGCGATGTCTTGAGCGGTTATCTGGTTGGTGCGGCTTGGCTCGTTCTGGCCATCTGCCTCTCGGGCGCGGGGCCCGCCAAAGGTGACCTTGGCGACATCCGGCACCTGTCACTGAGGCGGAGGTTCGCTGTGGTCGCCGTAGTTGTCATCACCGGGACTGCGATGTGGGTCGGGGTTGACGCGTATACGCGCGGCCTCTTGGTCACTGCCCCATCCTTGTCCGCACGTCTGGGATAACGATACCCATTCATGACAATGGGGGGAGCTCCGGCGTGCTTTCGCGGCTCCAACCGCCGGTTCCGGCGGTAAAGCAAACGGATCCGACCGCTGTGAAGGACAGGGTTGTATCACTGTAGGCATGGCGCAGGACGCTGATCTTGCCGGGTTCGATCTCAAGAAGGTTGAAATCGTTGACCTCGCCGCGCAGCCGGTTGGACAGGCTGGTTCCGGCGTGCACCTGAATGGCGGACCTGCGCCTCTCGATCTTGGCAAAAGCATCCGCACGCCAGCTGTGCAGGTGGCCCGACAGCACCACATCGGCACCGCAGTCTGACAGCGCCTGAATGCCGCGAGAGGCGTTGCGCATCAGGCGCTTGTGTTCGTCCGGTTGATGTTCGAAGGGGTGATGAACGACGACGATATGCGTGCGTTTGCCGGTTGATCCACCGAACTCTTCACAAACCCGACGGATGGCGCGGCTTCGGAACCAGCCCTGCTGCCAGGCAAACCGGTTGACCGTGTTTACGCCGATGACGGCAATCTCATCGTCGACGAACTTCGGCTCCAGATCGGCGGTGATCCAGCGGCGGTAACGGCGCCAGGGCATCATGATCCGCAGGAAAAGGTTGTGCAGCGGCAGGTCGTGGTTGCCGGGAATGGCAAGGACGGGTGCCGCCAAGTTCCGGATAAAGGCCGCAGCCGCTGCAAATTGCAGCGCCGTGGCACGCTGGGTCAGATCGCCAGAGATGACCACAACATCGGGACGCAACTGGTTCACCGCCTGCAGCAAGGGCGCCAGCACCTCGTGACGGTCACGACCGAAATGCAGATCCGAGATGTGGACAAGCCGCCTCATTCCAGTTTGCCGGGGGCAGGAACCGGAACGAGGACGTGCAGCGCGTTTTCGATCACCTGCAGCCGGTAGGGTCCGGCAAGCCTTTCGCGCTCGCCATCGCGGGCAATCGTCAGGCGGTGACCGGGCGGACGGCCGGTGTTCTCGATCAGGATGTCGGCACCGTGTAGCACATCGAACTTCCGTTCGGGCAATCCGCGTCCCAGGGCGATGACGACCGCCATGCGGATCATCTCGATCCGGCCAGCGTCGGGGGCGACGAAGACAACCAGCTTGCCAGCCTCGATGTGGTCGGCGCCCAACACGTGCAACTGGGTCAACTGGTAAGCTTTGTTCACCACGAAGACGAGCGGCGATCGGACGAGGCGTGCATGCCCGTCCACCGTGATGCGCAGCCGCAGGGGGCGGCGCACGGTGGCAAGCGTCTTGACCACCGCCCAATAGGCCGCGATCCGGGTCCGCCCCCAACGTTTGTAAATGCCCTCGCGGGTTTCCAGAATGGCCGGGTAGGCCCCCAGACTGGCATTGTTCAGAAACAAGCTGTCGTTGATGCGGGCGACCCGCAAAGGCCGGGTGTCTGCGTCAACAATCACCTGGGCCGCCGCCTCCACCTCCATCGGAAGGTCCAGAGAGCGGGCAAAGTAGTTGAAGGTGCCAAGCGGCAGGATGCCCATGACCACATCGCTGCCCTTCAGGACGGAGGCAACGGCGCAGATGGTGCCATCGCCGCCCGCTGCCACGATGATCTTGAAACCCTCTGCCATGGCGGCACGGGTCTCAGCCTCGATCTGCGCGCCGTGCTCAATCCGTTTCAGGGTGCAGGTCGCACCCAGCGCCGCAAAGGCTGCAAGAATGTTGTCCGGTTCCGACTTCGCATCGCGCTGGCCAGATCCGACATTGAGAAGGATGCAGATGTCTGAGGCGTTCAAGAACAGGCTTCCTTTTGCCATGACGTTGGGGATGCACAGGTCCGGGCAAGGCGCATGGCTTGACGTGACCATCCTATCCTGCCGCTTCACCTTGCAAACCCCCTCCCAACCCTACAACAGCTTGGCGCCGGTTTGGGTTCCAATCTTGCCAAGGATATCATGCCACGGCGCGGTCCTGCGCCGCTTTGTCCCCAAGTTGAAGAAATGGCGCCTTGCCAACAGGGTCATACGTCGATCAGCGCGCTTGGCCTCGTGGCATCATATCCGGAAAATTCCAGTGTCACCCAAGCTTGCACCTGCGCAGCGCCCGGCCCATCGGATCATGCGCGCCACCAAGGTCACGAAAGCAGCCCAGAAGACGATAGCTGGCTTCCTCGTCAAATCGCACGCATGGCCTTCACGCCATCGGCCTCGAAAACACTGAAGCCTGTCGTGCCACAAGAGGCTCAATCGCCGGTTCGTGTTCTCAACCCGTTGCGCGCGGCGCAAGGAGGGACGAGTGCCGCCAAGGCTGCACCCCGCGTTCCCGTCGCGGCGCAGAGTTCATACCGCCTCCATCGCAGTACGGCTCGATCGTGCTGGGACATGCTTTGCCTGACGGCCAGCAAGCCAAGGCCCTGGCTTCAGGCCCGCCCATCAAGTGCGCAAAGCAGGTGAACCCGAAATTCTCGCATCCCGTGCACGCAAACTGACAAAAGCGTTCTGCGGGTCCATACCCAATGGCGGCGGGGTCGATTACGGTTTGAACAAAGCCTCGCGCGGCCAATATCGCAGGGTTTTGCAGGCCCCGACAAAGGCTGCTGCCGAGGCGGTATCGGTCAGGGCGCACAGGGCCGGGTCACCATTTGCGGGGTCCTTGGCGTCGCGGATCAGACCCAGTTCGTCAAGCATGACTTTCGCACTTTCCGCCCAACCGATGAACTTGCAGTGCTGGAACGCGTCGGTGACAAAGCTGCGGGCGGCGGGCGTCAGGGTTAGGCTGTCGGTGCCGGGGATCATAGCAATGGCATCGAACAGAACCGATGGCGCGCCGCCGATCCGCGCGTCGACCGGATGCAAGTTGTGCTTGCTGCACCAGACGCCGCCGATCCTCGGGCCAATCAGTTTGACCAGCCCCTTGGCCTCAGCGACCGCCTTGCGCAGGTCCATCAGCAGCTTGCCGTCAAAGCCATCGCTGACCATGATGCCCAGAACCCGGCCGTGGAAGCTGCCTGGCGAATTGGCCGCAATGCTCAGCGCGGGCGAGGGTGCAAGGTCCATGCGGGTGGGCGCCGCCGCCGGGGCAGCGGCGGGCAACGGGGTGATGCCAAGCTGCTCCGCAACCGTTTCGGCCAGCGCGTGGTCAATATTGCGCAGATGCGAGACGATGCGCGACCTTATCCCCGGCTCGACGCATTTGGATAGTTCGAAGATCAGAGCGGCGGCGATGTGACCTTGCTCGGACGGGGTCTGGCTGATGTAGAACTGCCGGGGTTGTGAATAGTGGTCGGCGAAGCTTTCCGGACGCAGGCGCGCCTTGTCTCCGGTGATCGGGGCCTTGTAGCTGACATACCCCTCCAGCGGATGCGGGCGCGGGCCTTCGCCCCAGCCGTTGGGTTCATAGTTGACACGGCCCGCACGGGCAGCGGTCTGCATATGGCCGTCTTGCTGGTAATGGCTGACCGGGCAGCCCTTCGGGGCGTTCACCGGGATCTGAGTAAAGTTCGGCCCGCCCAACCGTTTGATCTGCGTGTCCAAGTAGGAAAAGTTGCGCCCCTGAAGCAGCGGGTCATCGGTAAAGTCGATGCCGGGGATGACATTGGCGGTGCAGAAGGCAACCTGCTCGGTCTCGGCAAAGAAGTTGTCAACCCTGCGGTTCAGGGTCATCGTGCCGATGATTTCCAGCGGGCAGTCCTCTTCGGGGATCAGCTTGGTCGGGTCCAGCACATCGAAGGCAAAGTTGTCGGCGAAGGCTTGATCGAACAGCTGCACGCCAAGGTCCCATTCCGGGAAATCGCCCCGGTCGATGGCATCCCACAAATCGCGGCGGTGGCGGTCGGCGTCAGCGCCGTTGCTTTTGACCGCTTCATCCCACACCAGTGATTGCAGGCCTAGCTTCGGCTTCCAGTGGAACTTGACGAAGGTGCTGGCCCCCTTGGCGTTGACAAATCGGAAGGTGTGAACGCCAAACCCCTCCATCGTGGTGAAAGAACGCGGGATGGCGCGGTCTGACATCGCCCAAAGGATGGTGTGCATCGCCTCGGGTGTCAGAGAGATGAAATCCCAGAAATTGTCATGCGCCGAGGCCGCCTGCGGAAAATCGCGGTCCGGTTCGGGTTTGACTGCATGGATCAGGTCGGGAAACTTGATCGCATCCTGAATGAAGAATACCGGGGCATTGTTGCCCACCAGATCCCAGTTGCCCTGATCGGAATAGAACTTGACGGCAAAACCCCGGATGTCACGCGCAAGATCGGGTGAGCCTTTGGACCCCGCAACCGTGGAAAATCGCACGAAAACCGGGGTAACCTTGCCGAGTTCCGCAAAGGGCGCGGCGCGGGTGACGTCTGCCATGGGCTTGGTGCAAGTGAACGTGCCATGCGCCCCATAGCCCCGTGCATGCACGACCCGCTCGGGAATGCGCTCGTGATCGAAGTGGAATATCTTTTCGCGGAAGGCGAAGTCCTCCAGCAAGGTGGGCCCCGGCGCCCCGGCCCTCAGCGCGTTCTGGTCGTCGCTGATCACCACCCCTTGCGCCGTGGTCAAACGTTCGCCACCAAGAGTGGCGGTCTGGTGGATCTCACCACCGGCACCTCGGGCAGAGATCAGGTCGTTCAGATCGGCAGACTGAATGGTCAAATCGGAATGCGGCGGGTTCATGGAATATCCTTTCGACGTCAGGTTGTTGCGTCGCGCAGGGCGGCATTTTCGGACACGATGCGAAGGGTCAGTACGGCCGCATTGGCCAAGCTGAAGGCCAGGGCCACCAATGGCAGGCCAAGGCAAAGCGGAAGCACGGCGATCTCGGCCACCACGACGGCATAGTTGGGATGCGACAGCCAGCGGTAGGGCCCGGTGGTGATCAGCGGCACACCGGGAAGGATGATGATGCGTGTGGTCCAGCGCGGGCCCAGCGTGACCAGAACCCAGAAGCGGGCCAGTTGCAGCGCCGCGAACAGCGCCAGCCAGCCCGGATGCACGACGGCATCGGACCCCATCAGCCAAAGCGTGCCAAGCCAGGCAGCATGCAGCACCACGATCAGCGGGTAATGATCCGCCGCCACCTCCACAGCACCGCGCGCCAGCAGGGCCCTTGTGTTGCGCCGGGCCAGCCAAAGCTCTGCCAGACGCTCGGCGGTGACCAAGGCCAAGATGACGGCCGCAGCGGTCATGCCACTTGCGCCAAGGACACGCAGCTGGCGGTAAAACCCGGCCCCATCGCGGTCAGGACGGTGCGGGAGGGCAGACCGGCCTGCGCCAGTCTTTCCAACACGAACAGCGCCGTCGGGGCCGACATGTTGCCATAATCGGCCAGAACGCCGCGTTCGTGGTCCAGCGTCCCCTGATCCAGCGACAGGGCAATTTCCAATGCAGTGATCACTTTGGCCCCGCCGGGATGACAGGCAAACCGGTCGACTTGCGCCATCTTGATGCCGCTGAGGGCAAGGATCCCCTCAACCGCAGGTCCCATGTGGTCTGTGGCGAAAGGCGGAATGGCCCGGTCAAAGATCACGCCAAGCCCGGTGTCGTCGACACTCCATCCCATGATGTCCAGGGTTCCGGGCCAAGTGTGCTGACCAGAGGCTTCCACCTGTGCCAGACCGTCAGCGTCCCGGCCCGACACGCCTGACCGCAGCACGCAAGCCGCAGCGCCATCGCCGAATAAGGCCGAGGCGACGATGTTCTCCTTGGTCAGCTTGTCGAGCCGGAAGGCTACGGAACACAACTCCACCGCCACCAGCAGAACCACGCTGCCTGGCCGCGACTGCGCCAGACGTGCCGCAAGGCCAAGGCCGGTCACGCCCCCCGCACAGCCAAGACCAAAGACCGGAACCCGTTCGACATCAGCGCGAAAGCCCATCTGATCGCTGACCCGGGCATCGACTGAGGGCGTGGCAAGTCCGGTCGAAGAGACCGTGACGATCGTATCAACCTGTGCGGCCAAAACTCCAGCCTTCTCCAGCGCCTGATCTGCGACCAGCATGAACAGGTCTTCGGCGGTCGACAGATAGACGGCATTGCGTTCGGCCCAGCCCCTTGGCTGCATGTACCATTCCAAAGGCCGCGCCAGATAGCGGCTGCGGATGCCTGCCGAGTCAAACACCCGGGCCAGCCGGTCAAAGCCGTCAAACCGGGATCCGAAACTGTCGTGGGCGGCCAAGGCGGCTTCGCGCTGGTCAATCCGGTGAGGCGGGGTGGCGGTGGCAATCGAGACAAGTGTGATCGGGGCGGTCATCCAATTTCCTTCTGGGCTCAAGTGTCGGTCGGGGCCGGAAAAGCTGTCGCAGCGGCGGGCCCTGCAAGATGTGAAGCCGAAGCTGCCGCTGCGGCGCCCTCCGGCCTTTTGGCCAGAGGGCACTCGAACGGTGTCAGGCCAGCGCGTGAACCGCTGCGTCCAGTTCCTTGGTGGCATCGGCGTCATGCTTGGCGGTATGGGCCTTCTCAGCCGCGTGATAGTGCTTGAGCGCGGCATCCTTCTTGGCCCCGGCGGGCGCCTTGTCCCACGCCGCCTTGACGGTCTTCATGTGCTCTGCAACGGTGGGTTTTGCCGCCATATGCTTTTCGGTCACAGGCTTTTCTGCCATGGTCATGATGTCAGTCCTTTGGTCTTTGCGTTGCGACTTGAAGCCATCAAGATCGGGCCAGACCCTGCCGTGATGCCTTGTCGTCAGATGTGGCGACACGCTGGGTGGCCACGCCTGACCATGAACTCGGAACGGCCCTGCCGGACTGACGCAGGTTCGCGTCGCGCCAGATTGACGTATCTTGCCGTAACGTCACCGCCACACCCGAAGACAGACAAGCAAACCCGCTCGCAGTTCTGAAGGTCACGATCGCCGCCCTGACAAGGCCAAGGGGGCAAAACCCTCGGGAAACGGCGACGGCATTGGCCCGTTGGGAAGATGCACTCGCCAAAGACCGGCGGAGGCAAGCGCAGAACCACAGCCAACGCGATTGGACCATGCCCTGCAGCGGGACTGTTGACGTGCAGCACCTCAGGGGCGGCGCACAGAGTTGCGACCTGCGATGATGTTGTGAAGCAATGCCGCTGCGGCGGCATTGCTGCCCTGCGGTCCGTCGCCAGCCTGCGCCTCCGTCAACGATTGCGCGGCGTCCTTCAGCACCCCGACGATTGCGCTTTCCGGCATGACGTTGCGATCATTCAGCGCCAGAAGAAGCGATTCGCACACGGCCAAGGCGGCCACTCCAGAAACATTCGGCAACTCGATCATCGGGCTTATCCCATATATGTCATGCACTTACATAGTCGTGCAAGGGCTTCATCGCGGCCACGGAGCATAGCAGAGGAAATGGATCACCGCCTGATCTGCAGCAGCCTGGAGCTTCAGGGCTGGGTGCAATTTGGTCAGCTGATTCATAATCCAGTGCCTCAAGGCCCCGGTGAACAGCAGGCCTGAGGGCGCAAGACAGTCGATTCGCCAGAAAGATTGCCCCCTGCGTGGACTTTTCGCAGGCGGGTCTGGCCGATCTTGACGTGGCCGATAACCGCCGCCGCAACGATCCCGGCGAAGCAATACAGTCAAAGTGCGGTCCGGTCCAAAGCGGTCCCGTTTCATGTGGCGACGAACGCCGGGCCAGTGCTGCATCGGCTTTCGCCAAGGCACCTGCCGCAACCGGCCAATCTCCGCCTCTGGCCGAGGGCGGGCCGCTTGGGCGGGAACCCAATCCAGAATCAAGCGTTTTCCTTGCGACAGACCCGTCAAGCGCGGCCTCGCACCAAGATCCCGTCACGGTTCACCTGTTGCATCCCAAAAGTCTCAACTCAGGATAAACACATGAAAACGCTTGCCGAAGCTTTCCATCACACGCTGCAAGACATCTATTTTGCAGAAAACGCCCTGATCAAGGCGCTGCCCAAGGTGGCCAACGCCGCCATCAGCCCGGCGTTCAAGACTCTGGTCGAAGCGCACCTTGCTGAAACCAAACAGCAGGTTATCATCCTCGACAAGGTCTTCGCCCTGCTCAAGCAAAAGCCTGCGGGCCTGAAGTGCGATGCCATCGAAGGCCTGCTGATGGAGACCGAAGGCATTATCGCAGAGGCCAGCGGCGTCGCACTGGACGCCTGCCTGATCGCTGTCGCGCAAGCCGTCGAGCACTACGAAATCGCCCGTTATGGTACGTTGCGCGAATGGGCCAAGGTTCTGGGCCTGACCGAAGCGCATGATCTGCTGAGCGAGATCCTCGATATGGAAAAGGCAACCAATTCCAAACTGACCAGCCTTGCCGTGGCATCGGTCAACAAGATCAAGGTCGCTGCTTGAGAGTTTGAGGAAGGGTCGGGCGCAAGATGCTGCCCGACCCGCCGCGCCCGATGTGGAACGCAGGACGGCACTTTATGAGGTGGAGCAAGCGCGCTCGCACCCAAACCGGAGGATACCGATGATGGACACGTCGACCCCAACAGCCTTGGCGCACGACGAACTGAATGAAGCAACCCTGATCGGTGCCGTCGTTTACAGCGTCGATGACGTGAAGATCGGGACCGTTTCCCATGTCCACGGCCTCAATGCCGTGTTGCAGGTGGTCATCGACGTGGGCGGCTTCCTGGGCGTGGGGGCGAAACCGGTTTTGCTCGCGGCCAGCGAACTGAACTTCCTGCGGTCCCCGGGCGGCGGCATCTACGCCAAGACACGCTGGACCAAGGATCGGGTGCAGGCCCTGCCCGAACACCACGGCTAAGGGCTTCACCACCCAAGCTGCAGGAAGCCGGGCCAAGGTCCGACACCTGTCAGGAGAGCCTGCCAAGCAGGGGCGGGCTTGCCGGAAGAACGTCCCCGCGTCCAAAGCTTTGGACAAACGGGGCTTCTGCCATCCGTCACGGTAGGGAAAAACCCTCAACCACACTCGGCTCAAAAGGCGGGCGCTGCACTGCACGCGGATGTCAACGGCAGGACCTGCGCCCGGATGATCGCTGACGATCTGCTCAGCAAGAAGGGCCGGCCGTGATTTGAGGAGGGGGGAACCATCCTGCCTGCAGATGCGATCGTGCCACGACGGCCGCTGCATTGAACAAATCGGGGAATCACCCCCGCAGTTTCATGGGCCGTGTCGGTTCGGGTGATTGGCGTCGCGCTGACCAGACCGGTGACCCGCCACGCGGGACACCGGTTGTTTCAGGTTTGGCCGGGATTACATGGCCAGATGGAAGCCATCCTTCTTGTCGCCCATCACATCGCCAGCCTTCTTGTCATCAAGGAAGGTGTAAAGCGGCATGCCCTTGAAAGCCCACATCATCGTTCCATCGGCCCGGGTCACGATCGTCCAATCCCCGCTGGCCTTGGCGTCCGCAGCCGCGGTCAATGGAGGCCATTCCTTGGCGCAGTCTTCGTTGCACATCGACTTGCCGCCGACGTCTTTCTCATAAGTGTAAAGCGCCATACCTTTGCCATCCACCATGGCTTGGCCCATCGTGGTCGTGCCCATGACACCCGGCATCACCGCATCAGCGAGCGCGGGAAGCGCGCCCAGCATGAACGCAGGGATCAACAAGCCAACAACTGTTCTGGTTTGCATCGTGAAGCCTCCTTGTTGCCGCCCGGTGGCAGAATGCCAAGGCTGCGGGGACCAACTCTGGCCTTGGGAATACGTTCCCCTTGAACGCCCGGCTCGTCGGCCAATGCCGTGAACGTGACAGGATGCAGCGCAGGCGCGTCACCCACCCAACGCGTTGTCCGGACCGGGACGCAGGCCAAGGTTGAAGCGTGCCACAGTGGCCGCAACCTTGCCGACCAAACGGACCGCGGCGTCAGCGCGAAGGGCCTTTGATCTTTGGGGAACCAAACGCCGTGGGCTTCGTTCCCTTTGCACTGCGCTGCCCCGATCCATCCTGCATTCGCGTAAAGGACCACGTCATGACAGATCAAGCCCCTGCGGTGAAACAGACGCCTGCTGAAGCGGCCCCAATGGCCAGCCCTGCCCCGCAAATGCAGGCTGTGCTGGACAAACTGGCGGCTTTGGGCGCCAAGCCCTTGCACACCCTGACGATCGAGGCCGCGCGCGCTCAGGCCACTCCGGCCGATGCTGTGGCCGCCGTGATGGCCGCGCGCCAGATCCTGCCCGGTGCGGAAGGCAGCATCCAGACCCGCGACATGGTCATTTCAGGACCGGCAGGCGACATCAAGGCTCGGGTTTACGCGCCGTCCGGGGCGGGACCATTTCCGGTGGTTGTCTATTACCACGGCGGTGGCTGGGTCATTGCCGGCATCGACACCTATGACGCCTCGGCCCGCGCCTTGGCGTTGGGGGCCGACGTGGTCGTGCTGTCCTGCCACTACCGTCAGGCGCCGGAAGACATCTTCCCGGCGGCCCATGTCGATGCCTATGCCGCCTATTTCTGGGCGATTGGCCATATGGAGGACCTGAATGGCCAGCCCGGTCAGATCGCTGTCGCCGGGGAAAGTGCCGGGGCCAATCTGGCCACCAACGTGGCGCTGATGGCGCGTGATGCACGCATCACCCTGCCCCTGCACCAGTTGCTGGTCTATCCGGTGGCTGGCAATGACATGGACACACCGTCCTATCTTGAAAACGCCACCGCCGCTCCGCTGGGCAAGGCCGACATGGCGTGGTTTGTCGAGAATGTCTTTGCCCCCCTTGAGGACGCGGCCGACCCCAGGATCGACCTTTCACCGCGGGTTGATCTGCAGGCCTTGCCAACCACCACCCTGATCCTTGCGCAGATTGATCCCCTGCGCTCTGAAGGGCTGGAATACGGGGCTGCCTTGCTGGCGGCAGGGGTGCCGGTCGAGATGCGCATCTACGACGGTGTCACCCATGAATTCTTCGGCATGGGTGCCGTAGTGCCGCAGGCGGCCGAGGCGATGGCGTTTGCCACGGCACGGCTGCGTCAGGCACTTCATGTCTGACGGGGCAGACCTGCCCCTGCACCGGGCGGCAAGGCTGGCCGCCGGGTGCCTTGACCCGCCGCCGGGCCGGGCGCGGATTGCGCTGGCACTCGCCTACGGAACCCTGACTCATCTGGCCTTCCTTGCCGGCGTCGGGGCCATGATGCTGGCCATGTTCTTCGGCCTCAGCCGCAGTTGGGGAAGGGTGCCCCAGCCCTTTGACCTGTTGGCAAATCTGGCGTTGATCCTGCAATTCCCGCTGCTGCACTCGGCCCTTCTCAGCCCTTGGGGCAGGGGCTGGCTGACCCGCCTGATCCCCGGTCCGCATGGCCATGCCCTGTCGACCACCACCTATGCCTTGATCGCCTCGCTGCAACTGCTGATGCTGTTTGTGCTGTGGACCCCATCGGGCAATGTCTGGTGGCAGGCCGAGGGCTGGAGCCTTGCGCTGCTGAGTGCCGCCTATGCTGCGGCGTGGCTCTTGCTGCTGAAGGCCATTCTTGATGCCGGGATCGAGTTGCAGGTGGGCGCCTTGGGCTGGATGTCCGTGCTGCAAGACATCCCCGTGCGGTTTCCGGATCTGCCACAGGGTGGCCTGTTCCGCCTGATCCGCCAGCCGATCTACGTGGCCTTTGCCGCAACCTTGTGGACGGTGCCGATCTGGACGCCCGACCAGTTGGAACTGGCCATCGGCTTCACCGCCTACTGTGTGCTGGCTCCCCGCCGCAAAGAGGCGCGGTTTGTAGCGCTGCACGGCAACCGTTTCCGGGACTATCAAAGCCGGGTGCCCTACATGATGCCAAACCTGAGGGCCAAAGATGACCAGAACGCGCAATGACCTGACGATCTATGACAGGGCGGCCAAACACTGGTGGTCCGACGAAATCCGCTGGGTGCGCACCTTGCAGAACATGGTCCCGGCGCGCTTGGGCTATTTCGACAGGTTCATCGCCTGGCCGGGTGCCAGGGTGCTGGACCTTGGCTGCGCGGGCGGTTTCATGTCGGAGGGACTGGCGCAGCGCGGCGCCGTGGTCACCGGCATCGACCCCGCCGCCGATGCCATCGCTGCCGCACGGGACCACGCCGAAGAGACCGGACTGACACTAAGCTATGACGTGGGCTCGGGCGAGGCGCTGCCTTATCCTGACGCCAGCTTCGATGCGGTGGTTTGTGTTGATGTGCTGGAACATGTCACCGACCTGCCCCGTGTTCTGGCCGAGACCGCCCGTGTCCTGCGCCCGGGCGGGCTGTTCCTGTTTGACACGATCAACCGCACGGGCCTTGCCAGACTGGTGACCATCACGGTAGCCGAGGGACTGCTTGGCCTGCTGCCCCATGGCACCCACGACCCCGCGATGTTCATCACCCCGGCCGAGATGCGCCTCGCCCTCGCCAAGGCCGGTCTGATCCCGGGCCGCTTCACCGGCCTTGGTCCCACCGGCCTGAACCGGCGGCTTGACCTGACCTTTGGCCTCTGGCCCGGCACCGCCGTCATCTACATCGGCACAGCCGTAAAACCGGCCACCCTTTGGGCGCCGCCAAAGGGAACCAGACCCCGGTTGCGCGCGTTGTCCTTGGCAACTCCAAAGGAGCGTCCCCGATGAACCATGATGCAGACATCACAGCCGATTTCTGGAAACGCCTGCGCTCGGACCACCTCGTCATGCTGGGGCTGGAGGATGAGCTTCCGACCAGCCTGCGCCCGATGACCGCTCAGGTGGACGGCGATGCCGATACCGGCCCGATCTGGTTCTTTTCATCGACATCGGCCTCACTGGTGCAGGCCATGGCAGAGCACGACCTTGCCGTGTTCAGCTTTGTCTCGAAGGGTCAGGATATCTTTGCCACCGTGCACGGCCATCTGATCCGCTCGACCGACCGGTCGACCATTGACCGGCTTTGGAACCCGGCCGTGGCGGCTTGGTACAAGGGCGGCAAGGATGATCCGGCGTTGGCTTTGCTGCGCTTCGATCCGACCCGGGCGGAGATCTGGCGTGATGCAACCGGCTTCCTGGCAGGCTTGAGCCTGCTGTTCGGGACCGATCCAAAGCCCGATCCCAAGGCCAACGTGGCCAAGGTCGCGCTGGTCTGACACGCTTTGGCGGCCTTCGCGCGGCATTTGGCCTTTTAGCCACCTTGGGCAAGCAGGCTAAGGGCCACATCGTCGGCAGCCCAGGCGGTCTGGCCAATAGACCCCAGCTTTGCCCGTGCTGTAGACTTGCAAACCGGCGCGTGCGGCGTGACGGGCATGGGCACGCGATGGGCCCACCCGGCCGAACGCGACAGGCCGCAGGTTCCTCCGCCACGACATCGCCCGGGCCACTGTCAGGACACACCGCAAGATTCCGGCCTGCCATCCGCTAACGATCAAACCCGGCCCGGTAAGCGCTTGGTGACAAACGGAGATTGCGCTGAAAGGCCCGGCTGAAATAGGCCGGATCATCGAAGCCAAGATGGTAGCCAATCTGCTGGACGCTCATCCGTGTGTAGACCAACAGGCGGCAGGCCTCGCGCATCTTCTGCGCCTCGAAATAGCGTTGCGCGGTCATTCCGGTCTCGGCCTTGCACAGCCGGCTGAGGTGGCGGGCCGACAGGCCAAGCGCTTCGGCAAGGGCATCCAGACTGAAGCGTCGGGTGACCTGATCGCGCACCATCGCGGCAAAGCGCTGGATGCGCGGGTCAAGCGAGGCCGGGCCAATGTGAAGTTCCATATCCTTTTCAAGCACTTGCGCCACCAGCGCGGCGGCCTCGGCGCGCAGCAGGGTCTGGCGGAAGGCCACGTTTCCCGCATGGGCCCGGGCCAGAGCCGCGAAGCGCTGGCAGAGCGTGGCATCGGGAACGAGGGTGAAGACGCGGGCCAGGGCGGCGGCGGTTTCGGCGGGGGCGGTGAAAAGCTCGGGGAAGTCGTCGGCGGGAAGGGTCACCACGTGACCTTCGGTTCCGGCGGAGAAGGAAAAGCTGTGCACCGTGCCGCGCGGGATGTTGATGACGATGGGCGACATGACGGTTTGCGGCCGGTCGTCCAGTGTCAGGTGAATGTCCCCGGATGTCAGAAGAAACAGCTGGTGCAGATGCAAATGACGGTGCGCCGCGATGGTCCAATCAAGGCCAGCGGCGCGGTCAACCACTTGTTCCACATGCAAAATATCCGGGAAGCCATTGACTTCACCATAGAGTTGCCAGGTGGGGACTTGGGCTTGGGTCATGGCCGGAAAGTACCAGAGGAAGTGCTGTCCGTCCATTCCCTTGCGGGGCGTTTTGGTCAAGATGGCCGGGCGAACCTGGGAGGGAACATGCGCACCAAAGTGGCCATCATCGGGGCGGGGCCTTCGGGGCTTTTGCTGTCTCAACTGCTCAATCTGGCGGGGATCGAAACCGTTGTTCTGGAACGGAAATCCCGGGACTATGTGCTGGGCCGCATCCGGGCTGGCGTGCTGGAGTGGACGACCGTTGAGCTGCTGCGTGCGGCTGGGGTCGGGGCGCGGATGGACCGGGAGGGGATGGTTCATGACGGCTGCTATTTGTCCAGCAATAACAAGATGTTCCGGGTCGATTTCCATGAGGCTTGCGGCAAGCAGGTGATGGTTTACGGGCAGACCGAGGTGACCCGTGATCTGTACGATGCACAGGACGCTTTGGGGGCTTCGGTCATCCATGACGCCGAGGACGTGGTTTTGCATGGGTTGGAGACTGATGCGCCTTGGGTTACCTATACTATAGGTGGTGTGCCGCAGCGGGTGGATTGTGACTATGTGGCGGGGTGTGACGGGTTCCACGGGGTCAGCCGGCAGACCATTCCCGAAGGGGTTCGGCGGGAGTACGAAAAGGTCTATCCCTTTGGTTGGCTTGGGGTTTTGTCGCGCACGCCGCCGGTGGCAGAGGAATTGATCTATGCCGCGCATGACCGGGGATTTGCCCTGTGCTCGATGCGGAATGCGAATTTGTCGCGCTACTATATACAGGTGCCGTTGACCGATGCGGTCGAGGATTGGTCGGATGAGGCGTTTTGGGCGGAGTTGAAGCTGCGCTTGCCGGAAAGTGCGGCCAAGTCATTGATCACAGGGCCTTCTATCGAGAAATCCATCGCGCCGCTGCGGTCTTTCGTGACCGAGCCGATGCGGTGGGGACGGTTGTTTCTGGTGGGGGATGCGGCGCATATCGTGCCGCCGACCGGGGCGAAAGGGCTGAACCTTGCGGCCTCGGATGTGTATTATTTGTCAAAGGGAATCAAGGACTTCTATGGCGCGGGGGATTCGTCGGGGCTGGAGGGATACTCGGAAAAGGCCCTTGCCCGCATCTGGAAGGCGATGCGGTTTTCCTGGTCGATGACGACGATGATGCACCGCTTCCCGGACTTCAACGCCTATGAGCGGCGGATGCAGGATACCGAGATGGCGACGCTGGCGACCTCGGACACCGCGCGGAAACTGATGGCGGAGAACTACACCGGGCTGCCGTTTTGAGGTGCAGGGTTTGCGTCCTGCACCCGTCGTTTATCCGTAGTTCTTTTGTAGCTACACGCCGGACTTAGGTGGAAGACGTCGCAAAGGCCCGCGCCTCGGCGGGGGCCTGACCCAGCATGTCTTTTTGAAGGGCGGCGCGCCAGGTCGTGTCCGGCCAGGTCTTGTCCGGATAGTGCAAGTCGGCGAGGGTCAGAAGGTGGGTGCCTTGGGCAGCCTCCAGGCAGAGGGCCTTGACCTTGGCTGCGGCCTCTGGCCGGGGCATGCGGAGGGCGAGGGCGAAGGTCAGCGCCTCGGCAAAGATCACGCCGTTTCCGGCATCGAGGCCCTGTTGCATCGCCTCGGGGTTGGGGTGGATGCGGGTTGCGAGGTCTGTGGCGAGAGCGAGGGCTTTCGCCGACAGGATGCAGAGTTGCGGCAGGCTGAGCCATTCGGTGAACCATGCCGCACCGTCGCGTTGCTGGCGGTGGAGGGTAGCGCCTTGAAGGGCTGAGTTGAGGGCCACGGCTTGTCTTGCGATGGCGACGAGGACCGAGGGGCCGACCGGGTTCTGCTTTTGCGGCATGGTGGAGGAGGCCCCTGCCCCGCTGATCGTCACCTCGTTCAGGCCGGACTGGGTGAGGAGGATCAGGTCTTCGCCCATCTTGGCCAGAAGCGCGGTCAGGGTGGTGAGCCATGCCGACAGGGCGGCGATGCCGGAGCGGTCTGTGTGCCAGGATGCGCCGGGGTCGCTGAGGTTGAGCGCCTTGGCGAGGGCGGCGCGGACCTGCGGGCCTTGCGGACCCATGGCCGCGAGGGTGCCTGCGGCCCCGGAAAGGGAGACTTGGGTGACGTGCGCGGTGACGGCCGCAAGGTGGGCGCGGTGGGTCAGGATGGGGCGGCCCCAGCTGGCGACGACCGCGCCGAACGAGGTGGGGGTGGCGGCTTGGCCGTAGGTGCGGGCGGCCATGGCGGTTTCGGCATGGGTTTGGGCGAGGTGGCCCAAGGCAGGGATCAGCAGGTTCAGTCTTGTGTCGAAGATGGTCAGCATCCGGCGCAGGCGGAGGGCCAAGGCGGTGTCCATGATGTCTTGGCTGGTGGCGCCCCAATGCAGGAAGGCGGCGTGTTCGGGCGCTTCGGCGGCTTTGCGGAAGGCTGCGACGAGGGCGGGGATCGGGACGCCGTTGGTGGCGGTGTCTTGGGCGAGGCCTGCGGGGTCGATTTGCAGTTCGAAGCTGGCGCGGTGCAGGAAGGCTCCGGCGGTTTCGGGGATGACGCCGAGGGTGCCCTGGACCTTGGCGAAGGTGCCAAGGGTGAGCATGAGGGCGCGGATTTCGGCAGAGTCGGTGAAGAGGGCCGCCACTTCGTCATCATTGAAGAGGTGGCGGTACAGGGCGGAGTCGGCGGGGCTGGCGGGCATCAGATATCCATGAAAACGGTCTCACCCTCGCCTTGCAGGCGGATGTCGAAGCGATAGTGGCCCGGCGCTACGGCGGTGGCAATGAGGGTTGCCACGCGGTGCCGCTGTTCGATGGTGCGCAGGATCGGGTCGTTGGTGTGGAGGGCTTCGTCTTCGGGGAAATAGACGCGGGTGTTGAGGCCGATGTTGATGCCGCGAGAGACCAGCCAGAGGGAGATGTGGGGGGCTTGGGTTGTGCCTTGGCGGCCGGGGACGGGGCCGGGTTTGATGGTGTTGATGGTCCAGAGGCCGGTGTCGAAGTTGGTGATGATGCGGCCCCAGCCTTTGAAACCTTTGGCGACATGCGCCACGCGGGGGTCTTCGGGGTGGGGGTAGATGCCGTTGGCATCGGCCTGCCAAGTCTCGATCAGGACGTCTTTGACGGGGGCGCCGGTGCCGTCGGTCACAAGGCCCTCGATGGTGATGCGCTCTCCGGGGGTGCCTTCGGGGGCGATGGTTTGGCCCAGTTCCTGTTCGAAGAGGTGGAAGCCTGCGGCGCCGGGGGCGAGGCCGATGTGGACATAGGGGCCGGCGGTTTGGGAGGGGGTTTCTTGCAGGTAGTGGAGCGATTGCATCTCAGTTTCCTCTTTTTCGCATGTTCGAACCGGAAAACCGGTTCCCACTTTTCCTGAACATGCTCAGTTCCCCTCGGGCTTGTTTTCAAAGAGCGTGGAGCGGCGGCCTCGAAGCACGATGTCGAATTTGTAGGCGAGGCAGTCCATCGGCACGGCGGTGTTGAGGTCTAGGGGGGCGATCAGGCGGCCTGCGTCGGCGAGGTTGGGCAGCGTGTTGACGATGGGGCATTTGGCGATGAGGGGGTCGCCTTCGAAATACATCTGGGTGATCAGGCGTTGGCTGAAAGAGGAGCCAAAGACCGAGACGTGAATGTGGGCGGGGCGCCAGGAGTTGACGTAGTTCAGCCAGGGATAGGGGCCGGGTTTGACGGTGCGGAAGAAGTAGTAGCCGTTTTCGTCGGTGAGGGTGCGACCGCAGCCGCCGAAGTTGGGGTCGATGGGGGCGAGGTAGGTGTCTTTCTTGTGGCGGTAGCGGCCGCTGGCATTGGCTTGCCAGATTTCTACCAGCGTATGGGGCACGGGTTTGGCGTTTTCGTCGAGGACGCGGCCGTGGACGATGATGCGCTCTCCGATCGGCAGGCCGCCGTGGCCGTAGTTCAGGGTCAGGTCGTTGTCGAGGGGGCCAAGGTCAGAGTGGCCGAAGGTGGGGCCGGTGATCTCGGACACGGTTTGGTGCATCGTCAGGAGGGGGAGGCGGGGGGAGCGGGGGACGCTGGTCTTGTAGCCGGGGTGGTGCGCGGGCGGCTGGAGGGCGCGGTCGCGCATGTAGAATTCGGCAAGTCTTTCTGCGGGCTTCAGGGTCATTTGGTGGCCTCTCGCATTTGGGCGAAGGTGTCTTTGGCGATCTTGATGGCGTGGTTGGCGCGGGGAACCCCGGCGTAGATGGCGACGTGGAGGAGCGATTCCATGACGTCGGATTCGCTGGCGCCGGTGTTGGCGGTGGCGCGGATGTGCATGGCAAGCTCGTGGTCGTTGCCGAGGCCCGCCAGCAGCGCGATGGTCAGCATGGAGCGTTCGCGCAAGGTGATGGTGTCGCGGGACCAGACGTGGCCCCAGGCGGCGTCGGTGATGAGGGATTGGAAGGGCTGGTCGAATGGGGTCTTGGCGGCCTCGGCTCGGTTGACGTGGGCGTCACCGAGGACTTTGCGGCGGGTGGCCATGCCTTGGGTTTGCATGTCAGGCATGGAGGCCTCCGAGGAAGGTTGCGATGGCTTGGGCTGTCGCTGCGGGCGCGTCGATGGCCGGGATGTGGCCGGAGCCTTGGAGTTCAAGGACTTGGGCGTTTGGTATCAGGGCGGCGGTTTCGCGGACGAGGGTGGGTGGGGTGGATTGGTCTTCTGATCCGGCGATCAGCAGGGTGGGGATTTTGACTTGGGTCAGGCCCGCGCGCAGGTCGGCCTTGGCGAGGGCGCGGCAGGTTTGCAGGTAGCCTGCGGGGTCGCTGCGCAAGAGCATGGTGCGCCACGGCAGGTGCTCGGGGCTGTCGAGGAAGGCTTTGGGGAACCAGCGTTGCAGGATGGTGTCGGCGATGGAGGCGATGCCGCCGGTTTCGATGGCGCTGATGCGGGCGGCCCAGCTTTCGGCGGTGCCGATCTTGGCGGCGGTGTTGGAGAGGATGAGGGCTTGGGCTCGGGTGGCGTGATGAATGGCGACAGCTTGAGCCACCATGCCGCCGACGGAGCAGCCGGCGATGGTGGCTTTGTCGATGCCGAGGTGGTCGAGGAGGGATATGGCGTCGGCGGCGATGTCTTCGACCGTCCAGTCAGCGGAGGGGGTGGCGCTGAGGCCGTGGCCGCGCTTGTCGAAGCGGATCGTACGGTGGGACAGAAGGGGCGTGACGGCGTCCCACATGCGCAGGTCGGTGCCAAGGGAATTGGCGAACAGGACGGCGGGGGCGTCTTTCGGGCCCTCGTCCTTGTAGTGCAGGTGGCCCCAGGGGCGGATCAATACGCTCATTTAAGAAGATTTGGCATGGGCTTCCTCCGGTCTTGGTTTTCGCATAATCATTTGCGGCGGGATACTGAGAAATCATGCGTTTGGGATAGCGAAATGGTTATGCATTCAGGCGTGAAGCTGCGGCAGATCCGGGTTTTCCTGCAGATTGCGGACTCGGGGGGGTTGACGGCGGCGGCTGAGGTTCTCGGGCTGTCGCAGCCTGCGGTGTCGAAATCGCTGGCGGAGCTGGAGGATTTGCTGGGGGCCTTGCTGTTTCAAAGGCTGGGGCGACGGATGGTTCTGACGCCGGAGGGCGAGGGATTTCGGCGGCATGCGCGCGAGGCGGTGGCGGCTTTGGATGCTGGCGCGCAGGGGGTGCGGGGGGAAGGTTTGCGGCAGCGGGTGTCGGTGGGGTTGTTGCCGACGGTCTCGACGCGGTTCTTTCCCAAGGTGGTGGGGCGGTTTCTGGAGGGGCGTCCGGCGGTGACCTTGTCGATTGAAACGGGGTCACATCCGTTCTTGCTGCAGAAGCTGCGGGCGCGGCAGATGGATTTGATGATTGGCCGGATGCCCAATGCGGCGGAGATGGCGGGGGTTTCGTTCGAGTATCTGTACGAGGAGCCGATCATTGCGGTGGTTCGGGCCGGGCATCCGGGCGCGCGGGAGGGGATTGGGCGGATCTTGCGGGAGTATCCGGTGATCCTGCCGACGCGGGAGTCTATCATCCGGAAGAATGTGGACGAGTATCTGGGGGCTTTGGGGCTGGCGGGGTTGGAGCCTGCGGTGGAGACTTCGACCCTGGCGCTGGGGCGGGGGTTGCTGTTGGCCTCGGACGCGGTGTGGTTCATTTCCAAGGGTGTGGTGGAGAATGAGGTGGAGGCGGGGGTGTTGGGGGCGGTGGCCCTGGGGGCGACGTTTTTGTCGGGGGCGGTGGGGATGACGACGTTGGAGGGGGTGGAGGTGCCGGGGGCGGTGGGGGTTTTGATGCGGCTGTGTCGGGAGGCTTTGTAGGCGACGGAAGCGAGGGGTTTCACACCCCTCGCGCTCCACGCCAAAAGAGCGAGGGGTTTCACACCCCTCGCGCTCCCCGTGGGATATTTGGGCCTAGATGAATGGAAATTTTAGATAAGTTTTAGGGGGTTAGATGGCCATGCCGCCGTCAACGGAATGGGTGGTGCCGGTGACGAAGGATGAGAGGTCGGAGGCGAGGTAGAGGACGGCGTTTGCGATTTCGTCGGGGGTGGCGTGGCGGCCCATGGGGATGGCGTCGTTGAAGAATTGGGTGGCGTTGCGGTGAAGGATGGGGGTGAGGTCATCCTCGACGGCTTGTTGGAAGGCGTTGGCGACGGGGCCGGGGTTGAGGGTGTTGACGCGGATGCCGCGCGGGGCGAGTTCTTTGGCGAGGACGCGCATCAGGCCGGTTTGGGCGTGTTTGGCGGTGATGTAGGCGTAGACGCCGGGATCACCGCGCAGGCCTGCGACGGAGGAAGTGATGATGATGGAGCCTCCGGCGCGCATGTGGGGGGTGGCGTATTTGGCGGCGAGGAAGGCGCCCTTGACGTGGGTGGCCATGACGGCGTCGAAGGTTTCGGTGGGGTAGTGGGCGATGGGGGCGACGGTGCCGAAGTTGCCGGCGTTGGAGAAGAGGATGTCGAGGCGGCCGAAGCGGGCGATTGTGGCGGCGATGTAGGCTTGGGTTTGAGCCTCGTCTGCGACGTCGGCGGTCAGGGTCAGGGTTTCGGGGCCGAGGTCTGCGGCGGCTTTGGCGAGGGCCTTTTCGTTGCGGTCGACGAGGGCGATATTCACACCTTGGGATTTCAGGAGGCGGGCGGTGGCGAGGCCTATGGAGCCTGCGCCGCCGGTGATGAGGGCGGTTTTGCCTTGGAGGTTGAGGAGGTCCATTTCAGACTCCGAAGTAGGCGTTTTGCAGGAGGGTTTTGTCGGCGATCAGGGCTGCGGCGGGGCCGGAAGAGCGCATTTTGCCCGAGCGCAGGACGACGGCGGTTTCGGCGATGGACAGGGCGAGGTCGGTGAACTGCTCGATCAGGAGGATGCCCACGCCTTGGGATTTCAGGGTGGTGACGACGGAGAGCAGGCGTTTGACGATGAGGGGGGCGAGGCCCAGGGACATCTCGTCAATCAGGAGGTAGCGGGGGGCGCACATCAGGGCGTGGCCCAGGGCGAGCATCTGTTGCTGACCGCCGGAGAGGGTGCCGGCGAGTTGGGGTTTACGCTCGGCCAGTTCGGGGAAGGTGGCGTAGACATGGGCGAGTTGGGCTTGGGCTTTGGTGCCCATCAGGGCGCCTGCGGCGCGGAGGTTATCGTCGACGGACAGCATGGTGAGGACGCGGTGGCCCTCGGGGACGGCGGCAATCCCTGCGCGGCGGATGGCTTCGGGGGTGGGTTTCAATGGTTGGCCGTCGAGGGTGACGGTGCCGGCACTGATCGGCAGCAAGCCTGCGAGGGCGAGGACGAGTTCGGATTTGCCGGCACCGTTGGCGCCGATGACGGCGGTGACCTGACCGGGTTCTATGGAGAGGGAGACGCCGGACAGGAGGGTGCGGGTGCCGTCGGTGACGGAAAGGTTCTGGACGGTGAGGGTCATGCGATATCCTCGGTGCCGAGGTAGGCGGCTTTGACTTTGGGATCGGCGAGGACTTGCGCGGTGGGGCCGAAGGCGATGCGGCGGCCGAAGTCGAGGACGAGGGTTTCGGTGCAGACGCGGGAGATCAGCTCGACATCGTGGTCGATGACGAGGGTTTGCGCGCCGGTGAGGGCGTGGATGCCAAGGATCAGGTCGCCGAGGCGGTGGGTTTCCTCGACCGAGAGGCCGCCGGCGGGTTCGTCGAAGAGGATGAGCTTGGGGTCGCCGACGAGGCAGCGGGCCATGTCGGTGAGGCGGCGTTCGTAGCCGGAGAGGAGCGCGCCGGGTTTATGGGCGCGGTCTTTCAGGCCGACGAGGGCCAGCATCTTTTCGGCCTCGGCCCGTTTGGCGGAGAGGCCGCCGAGGCGGTGGTCGAGTTGGACGAGGACGTTTTCAAGGACGGTCAGGTCGTCGGCGATCTGCTCTTTCTGGAAGGAGCGGCGCAGGCCCAAGTGGGCGCGTTTGTGCGGGGGGTGGGTCAGGATGTTCTGGCCGTTCACCACGACGCGGCCGCCTTTGGCGGTGACGAAGCCGGAGATGACGTTCATCAGGGTGGTTTTGCCGGCACCGTTCGGGCCGATGATGCCGCCGATCGGGGCGGTGAAGGTTGCCGTGATGGCGTTCAGGGCGATGACGCCGCCGAAACGGACGAGGACCTGGTCGATTTCGATCATTTGGTGCCCCTATGGGTCAGGGCGCGGGCGGCGTCGAAGATCTGGCCCGCGATGCCGTTGGGGGCGGTGATCAGGGCGTGGAGGAGGCCCACGCCGAAGATGACATAGGCGAGGTCGGCGTTGACGCCCCAGGTGGAGAGGAGTGCGGGCAGGATGCGGTAGAGGAAGGCGGCGATGACGGGGCCGAGCCAGTAGCGCGCGCCGCCCACCACGGCGAGGGCGAAGAGGAGTATGCTTTCGGGGGAGCGGAAGGTGCCATCGTCCAACAGGCCGAGGCTTGCCGCCAGCAATGCGCCGGACGCGCCCGCCAGCAGGCCTGCGATGCCGAAGGCCCAGGTTTTGTAGAGCGTGACGTTGACGCCGGCGGCCATCGCGGCGGCCTCGGACTTGCGGATCAGGGCCCAGGCGCGGCCGGGGGCGGTGCGGCGGTGCGCCTCGATCAAGAGGAAGCCGAGGGTGGTCATGAGGATGACGTAGCGCAGGAAGGCTTCGGGGGTCTGGGCGAGCAGGGGGCCGCGGAAGGGGTCGGTGGAGCCGATCTTCACGCCCCAAAAACCGGTGCCGCCATTGGGGAACTGGAAGGTGGAGAAGAGGATCTCGAGCCCGCCGGCGGCCATCAGGGTGACGAGGGCGAGGTAGAGGCCGCGCATGCGCAGAGCTGGCAGGGCGAGGAGCCAGCCGAAGACCATGGTGGCGAGGGCGGCGAGGATCAGGTTGACCTCGAACGGGAAATTGAAGGCGTAGTTCAGGCGCAGGGTGACCCAGCCGCCGATGCCCATCAGGCCGACTTGGGTGAGGGAGACCATGCCGAGGCGGGCGTACATGAAGGCGACACCGGCGGCGGCCATGGTGAAGCAGGCGGCGGAGGTCAGCACGCTCATCCAGTACGATCCTGCGATTGCGGGCAGGATGGTGAAGGCTGCGGCGGCGAGGATCAGGCCTGCGGCGCCCGAGGGGGTGATGCGGAAGAGGGAGCGGTCCATCAGGAGCGGCCTGCGAAGAGGAGGCGGCTGCCGCGCTGATTGTAGAGGAGAACGAGGGCCGCGATGACGAAGGGGGCGATGGGGCGGACGCCTTTGAGGGTGGGGGAGAGGGTCAGCATGGATTCAATGACGCCCATAGACAGGCCGCCGATCAGGACGAGGCCGAGGTTGTCAAGCCGGCCCGAGAGGGCGGCGGCGATGGAGGGGATGACCATGAAGGTGATGACCACGGGTTCAAGGCGGATCAGATTGGCGAACATCAGGCCGGTGAAGCCGGCCAGAAGGCCTGCGATGGCCCAAGCGATGGTTTCCACCTTCAGGATCGGGATGCCGAGGAGGGCCGAGAGGTCTCGGTCATTCGCCACAGCGCGCATTTGCAGGCCAATTTCGGTGCGGCCGAGGAAGGCATAGATGCCGATGCAGATGGCGACCGAAGCCGCGAAGGCCAGCACGCGGGTGCCGGTGACCTTGAGGCCGAGAAGGGTGAGGCCGATGGAATCGGTGGGCAAGCCAAGCGAGCGCGGGTCATCGGGCCAGCTGTAGGAGACGAGGCCGAGGAGGATCAGGGCAAAGCCGAGGGTGGCCACGGCTTTGACAACGGTTTCGCGGTAGGCCAGCAGGGGGGCAATGAAGCGGCCATAGGCCAGCGTCAGGATCAGGGCGACCATGATGCAGGAGAGCCACGCAAGGGGGGGCCAGAAGCCCCATTGGGTGATCTGCCATGCGGTCATGGCACCTGCGGCGCCGGCGGCTCCGGAGGAGAAGTTGAGGACACCCGAGGCGCGGAACAGGACGACCATGCCGATGCCGCCAAGCGCGTAAAGCGAGCCGACCGCGAGGCCCGCGGTGATGAACATACCGGCGACGGCGAGCGGTTTGCCCCAGGCCAGCCACAGCAGGGTGGCGGCCATCAGGGCGATATAAAGCGCCCAGTTGATAAGCGAGGTTCTGGTCATGGCACCATGTCCGGGACAGGGGTGCGCCAGCCGGGCAAGCGGCTGGCGCGGGGATATTTGGCTGGGTCAGCCGACCGGGCTGACGCAGGTTTTAGCGAAGGCCCAGTTTCTTTTCGAGGTCGATGTGGCGGGCGAAGTAATCGCTTTCATACTCGGTGCAGTTCTGGACGATCTCGTAGCCGCCCTTGCTGACCTTGACGACATAGCCCGCGTGGTTGGGCATGTGGAAATCAGCATCGCCGACATAGTAGGGGCCGCACATCAGATCAGACTTGTAGCCGACGATGCCCTTGATCGCGGCGGCAACCTTGGCGCGGTCGTCGAGGTCTTTGGGGTCCATGGCCAAGGCGGCCTTGGTGAAGAACTCGGCAGCGAGATAGCCGGATTGGCTGAACGTGTCGCGCGGGTCAGTCTTCTTGCCGAAGGCGTCCATCACGGCGACCCAGTTTTGCGCATCCGGGCCGTTGACCGAAACCGGGGCCAGTTCGGCCTGCACATAGAGCTTGCCGTCCCAATAGTCGCCAATCGCGGCAGGCACGGACAGGTCATACATCGTGGTCGGCGCAATCCAGTTGTAGCTGTCGCGCAGGTTCTGCTCTTGCGCGGCTTTCAGGACGGCGATGGCAAGGCCCGAGGGCAGGTTCAGCAGGATGGTGTCAGCCCCGGAGGCCACGGCCTCCAGCAGGGCCGAGTTCACGTCGGGCGCGCCGGGGTTCAGCATGGCCATGGAGCCGGTGCCGCCGCGCTTGGTCATCATGTCGATGACGGCCTGGCAGGACCACACACCGTTGTCGGGGATGTTCAGGCCGATGCAGGCCACGTTCTTGGCGCCCAAGGTGGCCTGCGCATATTCGGCGGCGCCGAGGTCGGAGGGCAGCGGGCCTTCGTTGGTGGAAACGATGTTGGAGGATTCAAAGCACTCGGAAATGGCGCAGGCCGAGGCCATGACCATGATGCCGGCGTCCTTGTAGGTCTTGGCGTTGACGGCCATTTCGATGAAGGAACCGTTGCCGACAAGGGCCACGGCCTTGTCGTCGTTCACCAGCTTTGCCGCCGCCTGAGCCGCCGCTTCCGGCGCCCATTGGTCGTTTTCGACGCGGTAGTCGATGGGGCGGCCATTGATGCCGCCGTTGGCGTTGACGCAGGCGAAATAGGCCGCTGCCGCGTCGGTCGAGGACGACCAGTCGCCCGGCGCGCCGTTGGCAAAGATGCCGCCGATGACGATGGGCGCGCCGGTGGCCGGTTGCCCGGTGGTGGCCCCGCAGGTGACGGCAGCCGAGGCTTGGCCTGCGATCGCCATGATCCCCATGGCGATGAGCGCCATAAGCCCTTTCTTCAGTTCCATTCTTTCCTCCTCCGTTGCAGTTTTCTTGCTGTCAGGCCTTTTGCTGGCCCTTTGGTCAGCCTTGGGTCCGTTTTCGGTCCTCAAGGATCATGTCGGCCGCCTTTTCCGCGATCATGATCGCGGGGGCGTTGGTGTTTCCCGATACAATGTTTGGCATGATCGAGGCATCCACGACGCGCAGGCGTTTCACCCCGTGAACCTTGAGGCGCGGGTCGACCACGGCCTGCGGGCCGGTGCCCATCGCGCAGGTGCCGACCGGGTGGTAGACGGTGCGGGCATTGGCGCGGATATAGGCGCGAAGGGCGTCGTCGGACTGGGCGGTGGGGCCGGGGATGACCTCGGTCAGGCCGTGGCGGGCCATTGGGGTCTGGGCGAGGATGGCGCGGGCAAGGCGGACGCCGCGCATCAGGCGGGCCATGTCGTTTGGCGCGGTCAGAAGGCCAAGGTCGATGTCAGGCGGGCCTTCTGGGCGGCTGCGGGTGACCGAGCCCCGGCTTTCGGGGCGCAGGACGCAGGTGTGCAGGCTGACGCCGTGGCCGTATTCCACCATGCGGCCCCGGTGGCTTTTGCGGCCGGGGATGATGTGGAACTGGATGTCGGGGCGCGGTTCGGAGGGTTGCGAGCGGACGAAGCCGCCCGCTTCCACCATGTTCGAGGACAACATGCCCCGGTGGGTGGTGATCCAGCGCAGGGCGTCGAGGGCCAGTCGCGGCAGGGCCTTCAGGCTGATGCCGTAGGGCGTGGTGGAGCGGCTTTGGCAGATCACCATGACGTCGACATGGTCTTGCAGGTTCTGGCCGACGCCGGGCAGGTCGTGCTGCGGCGTGCCACCTGCGGCGGTGATCTGGGCGGCGGGACCGATGCCGGAGCGCAGCAGGATGTCGGGGGAGCCTATGGCGCCGGCGGACAGGATCACCTCGGCCCGGGCGTGCAGGGTGCGGGTCTGGCCGTTGTGGCGCAGGGTGACGCCGGTGGCGGTGGCCTCGGTCAGGTTGAGGTGGTGGACTTCGGCATGGGTCAGGAGGGTGAGGTTGGGGCGGGATTTCACCGGTGTCAGGAAGGCGCGGGCGGTGGAGTGGCGTTTGCCGTCCTTTTGCGTGACTTGGTAGAGGCCCATGCCTTCAGGTTCCGGGGCGTTGAAATCGGCGCAGGGGCGCAGTTGCAGGTCGCCTGCGGCGGCGATGAAATCGCGGTCGATGAGGTTGGGGTCCTGAAGGTCGGACACGGTCAGCGGGCCATCGGTGCCGTGATAGGTGGGGTCAAGGGCGGCATTGCGGTTCGCCTCGGAGCGTTTGAAGTAGGGCAGCAGGGTCTCGTAGTCCCAGCCTTCGCAGCCCGCTGCGGCCCAGGCGTCGTAATCGGCCTTGTGGCCGCGGATATAGATCATGCCGTTGATGGCGGAACTGCCGCCCAGCACCTTGCCACGCGGGATCGAGACTTTGCGGCCATCCAGCGCGGTTTGCGGGGTGGAGGCGTAGAGCCAGTTGTGCCTGGGGTCTTTTGACAGCCACATCACGCCGAGGGGGATGTTGATCAGGGGGCTGCGGTCGGGCGGCCCCGCCTCGATCAGGCAGACGGTCAGTTTGGGGTCGGCGGACAGGCGATTGGCCAGAACGGCGCCCGAGGACCCTGCCCCGACGATCACGTAATCGAATGTCGACCCTTCTGTCATATGCAGCCTGATCCCGTTTGCGGAGGCGGCTTTGAAGCGATGCAAGGCCCCGCTGCGACCACAGGTCACAGCCGGTCGGCGGATGCCACCCTTGCAGACTTTGAAAGACCCTCCCGGCCCCTGTGCCGGGGCTTGCGAATCAATCTAGTCTTTGGGTCTTTGGTTTTTCTTTGGCATCCGGCGCGCCCGGGGCTAAGCTGGCCCCTGCCCCTTGCGGAGTCTGCCATGACCGCCCTGCCCCCGCCGACCGAGATCAACGCGGCGCTGTTTTACGACACGGATGACGCGGAATTCCTGACCACCTCGCTGGACTGCGTGCTGGATCTGGGCACAGCGGTGTTGCTGACCGACGATCCGGACTTGCTGCCCGCGATCCCGGCGGCGTGTCGGCTGCCGGTGGATGAGACCGCGCTGGATCATGCGCCGGTTGACCCCGAAGAGGTTTTCGCCCGGCTGCGGCCAAGGCTGGCAGAAAGCGCGGGCGGGCTGGTGGTGGATATGGGCTGGGCGGTGGCGAATTTGCAGGGCGCCACCAGTCTGGAAAGCTGGGGCGCCGTGGCAGACCGGCTGGCGCGTGATTTGGGGCGGCCGGTGGTCAGCATCTACAACCAGGACCTGACCATCGAGGAGCAGATGCAGGCGGCGTTCCGGGCGCATCGGCAGTTTCTGGCGCCCTCGGGGCTGCATGACAACCCGTACTGGATCCCGGCGGACTTGCTGGATGGTGCGCTGCTGGATGACCAGTTGTCGTACATGCTGGGCCGCGTGGTGCCGGATTATGCCAGCCTGCGGGCAAGGCGGAGGACCGGGCAGATGCATGCGCGCGGGGCCACGCCGTCGTGGCTGGCCAAGCCAAGGGCGCTGTTGGGCGCGCAGCCGGGGGCGGCGCGCTGGCATATCCATTGTCTGGGTCATTTGCAGGTTTTCATCGGTAACCGGGCGGTGGATTGGCGGCTGCAGGGCGGGGCGCCGAAGAAGACGCGGACGCTGTTCGCCTACCTTTTGCAAAGCGGCGAAAAGGGGGCGCATGCCGACCGGATTGGGGAATTGCTGTGGCCCGAGGATGGGTCGGAGGATACCAAGCGCACGCGGCTGCATCACACGGTGGCGATGCTGCGCAAGACCTTGGGAGATGCCGGGGGCGTGGTGCGGATGGGGGAATATTACCGCCTCAGCCCGCCGCGCGGCAGCTGGATCGACATCGACACGTTTGAACAGCTCTGCCGCCGGGGTCTGTCCTTGTACAAGCGCGGCGAGGATGAGGCGGCCTTGCGTATCTATGCCGCCGCCGAGCAGCTTTACACCGGCGATCTGTTCGAGGATCTGCCGCTGGAATATGTCCAGTCCGAGCAGGAGGACTGGTGCATGCCGCGCCGGATCTGGCTGCGGGAAATGGCGTTGAAGTTGCAGTACGACTTCTCGAAAGTGCTGATGCGGTCGCAGCGGACGCGGGAGGCGCTGGAGCATTGCATGAAGGCCTTGGCGATTGATCCGGCCTCGGAAGGGGCCAATGCCGAGGCCATGAAGATCTTCGTGGCGCAGGGGCGCGTCGATGCGATGCACCGGCAGTTCCGCCAGTACCGGCAGGCCTTGGCGACAATCGGCGCAACGGAAGGTCCTGAAATCATGGCGCTTTATCGCGACCTGTCGAAGCCGAGGTGAGATTTGCCGAAAACGCCAAAGAAAAACCAAAGCCATTGGCCTTACCCTGATTCGAAAGAGGGTCAGGGCTGCACGCGCCACCTGACCCCGGATTTGGCCCACCACGGGAGGAAACGACCATGAAGGATTTCAACGGCGTCAAGCCGTCTGAAGGGTATGATCCCTTCGACCTCAACAGCCCGCATGCCCGCTGGAAAGCGTTCCGCGAGGATGAGCCGATCTTCTTCCACGAGGAGACCGGGTACTGGATCGTCTCGCGCTATGACGACATCAAGGCGATCTTCGACGACTGGCAGACCTTCAGTTCCGAGAACGCGCAGAAGCCCGCAAGGGCGATGTGTGATGCGGCGCGGAAGGTGCTGAAGGAGGGCGGGTTCACCGCCTATTCGGGGCTGACGGCGCGGGTGCCGCCGGACCACACGCGGATTCGGAAGGTGGCGCAAAGCTGCTTTGGGCCGCGCCGCTTCAAGTCGATTGCGCCGCAGATCGAGACGATTGTGGCCCGCCATCTGGATGCTTTGGAGGCGGCGGCGGGCAAAGGTCCGGTGAACTTCTGGGAGGTCGTGGCCTATCCGGTTCCCGCTTACGTGCTGTTCACCCTGATGGGCATTCCGGATGAAGATGTGCCGAAGATCAAGCAATATGGCGCCAGCCGGGGCAAGATGACCTGGGGCGATCCCTCGGATGAGGAACAGGTGGCCATTGCGCATGACATGGTGGCGTACTGGAAATACATCCACGATCTTTTGGCGATGCGGCGGGCCAATCCGGGGGATGATTTCCCGTCCGATCTGCTGCGCTTGCAGGCGGAGGGGGCGGATATCACGGATGAGGAGATTGCCGGGGTTCTGTATTCGACGCTGTTTGCAGGCCACGAGACGACCTCGACCTTCATGGGCAATTATGTGCTGACCATGATGGACAACCGTGAGGCTTGGGACATGATCAAGGCGGATGCCAGCCTGATCCCGAACGCGGTGGAGGAGATGCTGCGGTATATGCCCTCGGTCGTGGGGTGGCGGCGCAAGGCACGGCACGCGACGACTGTGGGGGGCGTGGACCTGCCTGCGGGGGCGGAAGTGCTGATGATCACGGGGTCGGCCAACCGGGATGAGAGCCACTTCCCGGCTGGGGAGAAGCTGGACATCCGCCGCGAGAATGCGCGGACGCATCTGAGCTTTGGCTACGGCATTCATTATTGCCTGGGCTTCCAGCTGGCGAAGATGGAGGCAGGGTCGCTGCTGAAGCAGTTGTCGGACCGGTTCCCCAGCCTGCGCTTGGCGCCGGGGTTTACGGCGGAATATCATCGCAATCTGGGCTTCCGGGTGCCCAATTCGGTTCTGGTGGAGTGGGATCAATGAGCCTTTATACCCTCGATTTCAGTGTCATCGGCACGGCGGACCATGCGCGGGTGGGAGGCAAATGCGCCTCGCTTGGGCAGATGACGCAGGCTGGCGTGGCCGTGCCACCGGGCTTTGCCGTGACGACGGATGCCTATGCGGCGATGCTGGACTCTCATGGTCTGCGGGCCGAGATTGAACGGCATATGACGGGGGTGGACCCCTATGATCTGGACAGCATCGACCGGGCCGCGCAGGCGATCCGCATCCGCATCCGCAGCCACAAGTTGCCCGAGGCGGTAGAGGCCGAAATCCGTGCCGCCTATGCCAAGATGGGGGATATTCCGGTGGCGGTCCGGTCCTCGGCCACCGCAGAGGATATGCCGGATGCGTCTTTTGCCGGGCAGCAGGACACTTACCTGTGGGTGCGCGGGATTGAGGACGTGCTGGAGAAGGTGCGTGATTGCTGGGCCTCGCTTTATACCACCCGCGCTGTGGCCTATCGGGAGAAGAACCGCATTGTCCATGCCGATGTGCTGATGTCGGTGGGCGTGCAGAAGATGGTGAATGCGCGGGCGGCGGGGGTGGCGATGTCACTGGACCCGCTGAACGGCGACCGGACCAAGATTGTGATTGATGCCTCGTGGGGCTTGGGGGAAATGGTCGTGTCGGGTGTTGTGACGCCGGACAACTACACCGTTGAAAAGGTGATGGAGCAGATCATCAAGCGCGTCATCTCTGACAAGCATGTTGAACTGGTTGGGGATGCTGTTCTGGGCGAGGCGGTGGAGCGTGAGGTCGACGAGGCGCGTCGCCGCGTTCAGTGCCTGACCGATGCCGAGATTCTGGCGGTGGCGCGGCTTGCCAAGCGGCTGGAAAAGCAGAACAAATGCCCGCAAGATGTGGAATGGGCGATTGATGCGGACTTGGCCGACGGGGAGAACCTGCTGGCCCTGCAAAGCCGCCCCGAAACGATCTGGAGCCAGAAGAAGAAGGACGAGCCGAAGAAGACCTATGCCACCGGCATGATGGGCATCGTCGGCACCTTGACCACGGCGATGCCCGTGCGGCGCTGACAGTAAAATAACAAAATTCTCAGGGAGGAAACGAAACATGGACGCCAAAGTATCGCTGTTCCCCAGCGCCTTCGACGTGAAACCGCCGAAAGGGGCAGAGGGCTGGGAGGGCCTTTACCCCTATTACACGCAATTCCAGCCGAGCCGCCGTGCGGAGGATGACGCGAAGTTCTGGTTCTGCAACTCGCAGCACTGGCCGACACCGCTGCGGCCGTTTGACGTGATCTTTCTGGATTTCGCGATCAAGTGCCTGGGGCAGTATAACTCGCGTCACCTGCTGGTGCCGCCGGCGAATGGGATTGATTACCGCATCCTGAACGGGTTCGTGTACTTCTCGCCGGTTGCCGTGGCACCGCAGGATATTGAAGCGCGGATTCCGCATTTCCTGGAGCGGGCGGGGCATTACTTCGGCAACTGGAACGACCTGCTGGCGAACTGGAAGGTCAAGGTCGCTGATATGATCGCGCAGATGAATGCGATCTCGTTCAGCACGCTGCCGGATGTGGTGCCGCTGGAATGGGTGAAGGAAGGCCGGGGGCTGGACAACACCAACGCGATTTTCGAGGCCTATGACAAGCTGATCGAGCTGTCTTACAAGACGTGGCAGTACCACTTTGAATTCCTGAACCTTGGCTATGCGGCCTATCTGGACTTCTTCGGCTTCGTGAAGTCGCAGTTCCCGACGATTCCGGATCAGGCCATTGCCAAGATGGTGCAGGGCGTGGACAGCGAACTGTTCCGCCCGGATGACGAGATCAAGAAGCTGGCGCGGCTGGCGGTGGAGCTGGGCGTCGATGATGCGCTGTTGAGCGGCTCGGTGGACGAGGCTTTGGCGGCAGTTGGTGCTTTGGCCAATGGCGCGAAGTGGCTGGCGGCTTGGGAGGCGGCGAAGGACCCGTGGTTCAACTTCACCTCCGGCAACGGCTTCTATTCGACGGACAAATACTGGATCGACCATCTGGACATCCCGCTGTCCTACCTGCGCGACTATATCCCGCGGGCGAAGGCTGGTGAGCGGATTGAACGGCCGACGGAACGGCTGCTGGCCGAACGCGACCGGATTACGGAAGAATACCGCGACATGATGGACGAAGAGGCTCAGGCTGTCTTTGACGGCAAGCTGGGTCTGGCGCGGACGGTGTTTCCCTATGTCGAGGATCACAACTTCTATATCGAGCACTGGGCCTTGGGCGTCTTCTGGCGCAAGGCGCGGGAGCTGTCCAAGCTGTTGCAGGGCGCTGGCTTCTGGCCGGACGAGGACGGGATGTTCTACCTGTCGCGCAATGAAGTACGGGATGTGCTGTGGGACTACGGTGCGTCGTGGGCGATTGGGACACAGAATGTGGGCAGCGCGATCTGGCCGGCTGAGGTGGCGCGCAGGCGGGCTTTGGTCACCGCTTTGGGCAGCCAGCCGCCGCTGCCGGCGCTGAATGAGCCGCCGGAAGTCATCTCGGAACCCTTCACCATCATGCTGTGGGGCATCACCTCGGATGCGATCCAGCGTTGGGTTGGGGCTTCGGATGATACTGGCGGGCTGAAGGGGATGGCAGCGTCGCAGGGCGTGGTCGAGGGGATCGCGCGGGTTCTGCGCTCTCCGGACCAGCTTGGGGAACTGCAGAAGGGCGAGATTCTGGTGACGCCGGTGACGGCGCCGTCCTGGGCTCCGGTCTTCGGCAAGATCGCGGCGGCGGTGACGGATATCGGCGGGATGATGAGCCATGCGGCCATTGTCTGCCGGGAATACGGGCTGCCTGCGGTGACGGGCACCGGCACCGCGTCCGCCAAGATCAAGACCGGGATGCGGCTGCGGGTCGATGGGAATACCGGGACCGTGACCATTCTGGACTAAACCCAAAGGGGCGGGCGCGATAAATCGCGCCCGCCCCGGCGACAGACCTGCAGACGGAATCCACTGATGACTCAGACCGATGACATCTCGCGCTACGACCCGGTCTGGCGCGCGGCTGAACCCTATATGCGGGCGCGCAAGAATGACGTGCATATTCCGCTGTCGTTTGACTGGTGCGTGAAGCTGCTGGAGCATTTTCCGGAAGCGGACCGGGATGTGTGTCTGCTGGCAATCCTGCTGCATGACATCGGCTGGTGGTCGATCGACATGGCGGAGATCATCGAGCAGGGGTTTCGGAGTGCGAATATCCTGACGTCAGACGTGCGGTATCGGCATGAAGCCGAGGGGGTGCGGCTGGGGACGGAAGTGCTGCGGGCGACGGGGTGGGATGAAGCGGTGATAGCGCAGGTCTGCGAGATCATCGACGGGCATGACACGCGGGCGGAGCCCCGGCATCTGAACGACCGGATCGTGCGGGATGCGGACAAGCTGTGGCGCTATGAGGTGACGGGGATTGCGGTCGGATGCGACTGGTTTGGCGAGACGCCGCGCCAGCAGTGTGACCGCAACGAAGCCATCCTGCCGAAGTTTGAGACGGAACCGGGGCGGGCGATGGCCACGGCGGCTTTGGCGGTGACGCGCAAGGCGTTGAAAGTGGATGTGATCTAGGGGGCCGCGATGCTGATGTTCATTGAGGGGGCTTTCGTGCCCTCGGTTTCGGGGGCTGTGCAGCCGGTGACGGACCCTCGGTCAGGTGAGGTGTTTGATACCGTGCCGCAGGGGACGGCGGAGGATGCGGATATTGCGATCCGGTCCGCAGCGCGGGCCTTTGAAAGCTGGCGGCGGGTGCCGATGGCGGAGCGGGTGAAGTTGCAGAAGCGGTTGGCGCAGGCGATGCGGGGGGCCTCGGACGCGGTGGGGATGGCGCTGCATCGGGAGTTGGGGCGGCCTTTGGCGGCCTGTCTGCAAGAGGTGAACCGGGCAGCGGATTTGCTGGATATTTATGCCGAGGAGGGGCTGCGGGTGCAGTCTACCATGACCTCGGCTGGTGTGGGTGAAAAGACCGTGGTGACGCGGGATCCGGTGGGGGTGGTGGTGGCGATCACGCCGTTCAACTACCCGCTGAATCTGCTGATGTTCAAGCTGGGGGCAGCTTTGGTGGCGGGCTGTACGGTGGTGGCCAAGCCCTCGGCGGATACGCCGCTTTCAACGCTGATGCTGGCGGAGTTGTTTTATCGCAATGGCTTGCCTGCGGGCGTGTTCAACGTGGTCACCGGGGCGGGGCGGGCAATTGGGGATGCGATGGTGAACCATCCGATCCCGCGCAAGGTGGCCTTTACCGGGGGGACGACGGCGGGCAAGGCGATTGCGGCGGCGGCGGTGCAGACGATGAAGCGGGTGACGCTGGAGCTGGGCGGGCAGTCGGCGGCGATCATCTGTGCCGATGCCGATATCGACAAGGCGGCAGAGGCGATTGCGCGGCATGGCTTCGCCAATTCGGGGCAGTTTTGCTATCGGGTGAACCGGATTTATGTGGACCGTTTGGTCTATGACGCCTTCCTTGAGAAGCTGCTGGCGCGGGTGCAGCGGTTTACCTTGGCTCCGGCTGGCGGAGAGGGTGATCTGGGGCCGCTGGTGAATGAGAAGATCTATGCCAACAGCGCCTTGCAGGTCGATGATGCGCGGGCCAAGGGGGCGCGGGTGCTGTGCGGCGGGCAGCGGCAGACGGGGCCGGGGTTTGATGGTGGGTTCTATTATCAGCCGACGCTGATTGCCGATGCGACGCATGAGATGCTGGTCTTGACCGAGGAAACCTTCGGTCCGGTGCTGGGGATCTGCCCGGTGGATGACCCTTGGGCTGCGCTGCGCTTTGCCAATGACAACCGCTATGGGCTGGCGGGCTTTGTCTTTACCCGCGATCTGGCCCGTGGCCTGACGCTGTGCGAAGGGATGGAGGCGGGGTCGGTTTGGTTGAACGACATCCAAAGGTCATCGCACTACGAGCCGTTTGGCGGGGTCAAGGAAAGCGGTGTCGGGCGGGAGAAGGGGCGGTACGGGGTGGAAAGCTATCTGGAATACAAGACCATGTACCTGAGCTACGAGGTGCCGAAGTGAGCCTTCTGAGCCCTCGCGACCTTCCGTTGTGGCGGGATGCGCGCCCCTATCTGGATGTGCGCAACAATGACGAGCATACGTTGGTCGCTTACGGCGTGGCCAAGATGCTGCTGAAGGAACTGCCCGAGGCGCGCGAAAGCGTGGTTCTGCCGGCGATCCTGCTGCATGACGTGGGCTGGAAGAAGGTCCCCCAGGACTTGCTGCTGGAGGCGATTGGCAAGAACCCCTCGCGTCCCGATCTGGTGCGGGCGCATGAGGAATACGGCGTTGAGATTGCGCGGGAAATTCTGGAACGGCATCGGCCCGAAGGCGTGGATATCGCGGCGGTTCTGGCGATCATTGACGGGCATGACACGACCCGCCATGCCAAGTCGCTTGAGGATGCGGTGGTCAAGGACTCGGACAAGGGCTGGCGCACCACGCCGCATGGGATGGGCGTGATCCGGGGCTGGTATGGCTGGAGTGTCGCGGAATATATCGAGATGGTCTCGGTCGTTTCGAACCCGCGCCTTTTGACCGCACCGGGGCGTGCGATGGCCGAGGGCTTCACCGCCTCGCTGCGCGCCGAACAATCGCTTTCTGAATATCTGGAGCCATGATGACGGACCTTGGGCTGGCGGGCAAACGCGTGATCGTGACGGGTGCTGCGGGCGGCTTGGGCCGGGCCTTTGCGCTGGCCTTTGCCAAAGCGGGGGCGAAGGTGCTGGTGGGGGATGTGGCGGACGTGGCCGAGACGGTTGCGCAGATCAGGGCCGAGGGGGCGGAGGGGTTTGGCTGCGTGCTGGACGTGACCTCTGCCGCCAGCTGCAAAGCTTTGGCCGAGCGGGCTGAGGCCGATATGGGCGGGCTGGATGTGCTGATCAACAATGCGGCGCTGTATGGCGGGTTGCAGCGGGCGAATTTCGAAGAGATTGACGAAGAGGTCTGGGACCGCGTCATGGCGGTCAACGTCAAGGGTGTGTGGCAGGCGAGCCGGTTTTGTGCGCCGCTGCTGAAAGCGGCGGGGGGCGGGTCGATCATCAACATCGCCTCGGCGACGGTGTTCTCCGGCTCGGCGCAGTGGATGCATTATGTGGCCTCCAAGGGGGCGGTGATTGCGATGAGCCGGGTGATGGCGAAGGAACTGGGGCGCGATGACATCCGGGTCAACGTGCTGGCGCCGGGCTTCACCATGACCGAGGCGAGCCTGGGGTTGATCGACAACGCGCGGGCGTATGGCGTGGACCGCGCGGCGATCAAGCGGCCGATCGAGGCGGGGGATATCGTGGGCGGGGCGCTGTATCTGGCCTCACCACACTCGGCCTTCATGACCGGGCAGACGATGATCATCGACGGCGGCCGGCAGTTCATCTGAGGAGACGATTATGGTGCAAGTGACCTTCATCGAAGAGGGCGGCACGCGGCGGGTGGTCGAGGCGAAGGTGGGCGAACCGCTGATGATCGCCGCCCGCAATCTTGGCGTACGCGGGATCGTGGCGGAATGCGGCGGGTCGGCGATGTGCGCGACGTGCCATTGCTATGTGATCTCGGCGGCGGAGGGGGCTTTGCCCGCGCCGAGGCCGGATGAGGCGGATACGATCGAGTTCAACGGGCATAACCCGCAGGACAACAGCCGGTTGACCTGTCAGATCACCGTGACGGCGGCGCTGGAGGGTGCGGTGTTTCAGGTGGCGACCGGGCGATAGGGGCCTGCGGCCGCCAAGGCCGGGGGGCTTTCAGCCCCCCTGGACCCCCCCGAGAGTATTTCCAAAGGAGCAAATGGGTCACCGCGCCAGCACGCCGCCGTCGATCACCAATGTTTGGCCGGTCATGAAATCGGATGCGGAGGAGGCGAGAAAGAGGGTGGCGCCCTTGATCTCTTCCGGTCGGCCAAGGCGGCCCATGGGGGTGTAGGCGATGGCGGCGGCGGGGTTTCTGGGCCTTGTTTCGGTCTGGAAGATGCCGGGGCAGAGGGCGTTGATCTGGATGCCTTTGCCCGCATAGTGCAGCGCCATTTCGCGGGTCAGGTTGACGACGGCGCCTTTGCTGGCGGCGTAGGCGGGGCGGGGGAAGGCTCCGGCCGGGGCGGCGAGGCCCCACATCGAGGCCACGGTGATCAGCTTGCCGTGGCCTTGGGTGACCATCTGGCCAAGGGCTGCGCGGCAGGTCAGGAAGACGCCGTTCAGGTTGACGTCGATGACGCGGGTCCAGTCGGCGTCCTGCACGTCGTGCAGGAGGGCGGGGGAGGCGTCGGAAATGCCCGCGTTGGCGATGCAGATGTCGAGGTGGCCTTCGGCGGCGACAAGATCGGAGATGGCTTGGGTGATGGCTGGGCCGTCGGTGACGTCGCCGGTGACATTGGTCACCTTCACGCCTTGGCCGCGGAGGGTCTGGGCGGTGGTTTCCAGCGTGGCGCTGTCGCGGTCGTAGAGGCAGAGAGTGGCGCCGTTTTCGCCCAAAGCCTCGGCCATGGCGCGGCCGAGGCCTGCGGCGGCGCCGGTGAGGAAGGCTGTTTTGCCTTTGACCGAGAAGATGTCGGCGATCATGCGCGGGCCTTGGCGAAGGCGGCGAACCAGTCCAACGCCGCCGGGTTGCGGGTGGCGTCTTTGGAGGCGACCTTGTCCAGCGGTTGGCCCATCAGGAGTTTGCGGACCGGGACCTCCATCTTCTTGCCGGTCAGGGTCACGGGGATTTCGAGGGCTTGCACGATCTCATCGGGGACATGGCGGGGGGAGCGTTCGCTGCGCAGGCGCTGGGTGATCAGGGATTTGAGGGCGTCGGTGAGGGTTTCGCCCTTCGGGAGTTGCACGAAGAGGGGCATGTAGAAGCCGCCTTTGCCGTCCTCGATGCAGAGGATCAGGCTGTCGGTGATGCCGGGGATGCCTTCGATGGTGCGGTAGATCTCGGCGCTGCCGATGCGGATGCCGTAGCGGTTGAGCGTGGCATCGGAGCGGCCCAAGACATGCGCGCCGCCGTGGGCGTTGAATTTCACACGGTCGCCGTGGTGCCAGAGGCCGGGGAAGGTATCGAAATAGGCGGCTTGGTAGCGGGCGAAGGTTTCGTCGCCCCAGAAGAACAGGGGCATGGAGGGCATGGGTTGGGTGATCACCAGCTCGCCGACTTCGTCGATGACGGGGTGGCCGTCATCGGAGAAGGCGTAGGCGGCGGTGCCGAGGCCGGGGGCCTGAATTTCGCCGGCGCGGGTCGGCAGGAGGGGGGAGCCGGCGAGGAGGCCGGAGCAGAACTCGGTTCCGCCGGATTGAGAGCTTGCCCAGAGGTCGGGTTTGACGTTGCCGTAGACCCATTCGAAGGTTTCGGGGGTGGAGGGGGAGCCGACCAGCATGATGGATTGCAGGGCGGTGAGGGGGAATTCGTCTTTGGGGACAATACTTTGCTGTTTGACGATCTGGATGTAGGTCGGGCTGATGCCGATGACGGTGGCGCGGGTTTCATTCGCGATGCGCCAGAGGAGGCGGGCGTCGGGGTAGCTGGGGTGGCCGTCATACAGGACGGCGCGACCGTTCATCAGGGGGCCCCACATCAGGGTGTTCCAGACCATCCAGCCTGTGGTGGAGTAGAAGAAGAGGGCTCCACCGGGTTGGAGTTCGAAGTGGAAGGCGGCGGATTTGTAGTGTTCCAAGAGGATGCCGTGGTGGCCTTGGACGATGGGTTTGGGCAGGCCGGTGGTGCCAGAGGTGAAGAGGACCCAAAGCGGGTGGTCGGAGGGAACCCTTGTGTAGTGGAAGGCGTCGGCTGGGACTTCGGGGCCGGTGAGCAGGTCTTGCCATTTGGTGGCGGGGTGGTCGGGGGTGGCGGCACCGGGGAGGTAGTCGAGGAGGATCAGGTGTTCCACCGACGGCAGGGCTGACAGGATACGGTTCAGGTCGGCGGAGCGGTCGAAGTCTTTGCCGCCGTAACGGTAGCCGTTGGTGGCGAAGACGAGTTTTGGGGCGATCTGGCCGAAGCGGTCGATGACGGTCTGGGCGCCGAACTCGGGTGCGGCAGAGGACCAGATGGCGCCGATGGCGGTGGTGGCCAGCATGGCGATGACGGTTTCGGGCAGGTTGGGCATGTAGGCGACGATGCGGTCGCCTTGGCCTATGCCCATGGCGCGGAGTTTGGTGGCGAGTTTGCGGACTTGGCCGGCGATGTCAGCCCATGAGGCGGTCTGCATGGGGCGGAGTTCGCTGGAGTGGTGCAGCATGGTGCGCGCCGGGTCGCCGGACTGTTCGTGGCGCAGGACGTGTTCGGCGTAGTTGGCTTTGGTGCCGGGGAACCAGCGCGTCTTCGGCATGTCGCCGGTGAGGATGGCGGTGGGGGTGCCTTCGAGGATAAGGTCGAAGTGGTCTGCGATGGCAGACCAGAAGGCGGGAAGGTCGGTGACGCTCCACTGCCAGAGGTCTTGGTAGCCTTGGAAGGTGTGGCCCCTTGCGGAGAGGAAGTGCAGGAATTTGGTGATGTTGAGGCTGTCTTTGCGGTCTTGGGATGCGTCCCACAGGATGGTGCCTTCGGGGGTCATCTTACCACCAGCTTTCCGAAAGAAGCCCGGTCAGGTCCGGCAGGGTGACATGGGCGCGGAGGGTGTCCGGCATGGCGGCGAAGCCTGCGACGTCTACGGTGCCGGTGGTGACGCCCACGGTGAAGGCGCCTGCCTTGCGGGCCATGGCGATTTCAAGCTTGGGGTCGTCACCGATGACGACCATATCCTCGGGCGGGATGTTCAGCATGGTGGCGATGTCGTGCAGGCCGATGGTCTCGGGCTTGCCGAAGACGGTGGGGGTGGCGCCGGTGGCGTTCTGCAGGGCGGCGGCGATGGCGCCGGAGATGCCTAGGAGGCGGCCGTTGGCGCCCGCAAAATAGGGCGCGATCGAGGTGGCGTAGAGGGGCAGGCCGGTCCAGAGGGCTTGGGCGGCGTGTTCAAGGTCCTTGGCGCCGAAGTCTTTCATCCAGCCGATCATCACGGCGTCGAAGGGGCCTTTGTCGCCGGGGATGGCGACCTCGATCCCAACATCGCGCAGGGGGACGCGGGTGCCGTCTGCGCCGAGGACCAGCAGGCGTTTGTAGCCTTTCAGGGCCAGTTGGCGGGCAGCGACGGCGGCGGGAGTGAGGATGTGGCCGGGTTTGAAGGGCAGGCCCGCGTCGGCCAAGAGGGGGTAGTAATGGGCGGGCGGGAAGAAGGTGCCGTTGGTATAGGCGACGACGGGCATTTTGGTGGAGAGGATTTTCAGCGCCTCCACCGCGCCGGGAAGGGCGGTGTAGGTGCCGGTTTCCTTGTCCATCATGGCCAGGGTGCCGTCGATGTCGAAAATGGCAGCGCGGATCATGGCTGGCCTCCGTTCAGTTCCAGCTTGAAGCCGGGTTTGGAGATTTTCACGGATTGCAGGCCCTTGCGTTTGGTCAGTTCGGACAGCAGGTGTTTGACGCCCCTTGTCTTGGGGTCATAGGTCTGCGGGGCGGGGCCTGCGGCGATCATGGCATCGACCTGATCGGCGGGCATCACGGCGCGGAGGAGGAATTCCTCGTCCGAATAGTGCTTGCCGACCTTGGCGCGGAGTTCGTCGAGGCTGCCCATGCGGGGTTCGTCGTCGAGTTCCTTGGCCCGCTTGGAGGATTTGATGCGGTCTTCGACCTGCGGGTCCAAGGGCATCGACGGCGCACCGAAACGGCCGAGGACGTAGCGGGTCACCTCGTCCGGGACGGTTTCGTAGCGCTTGCCGGCGATGACGTTCATCAGGGCCTGGGTGCCGACGACTTGGCTGAAGGGGGTGACCATGATGGGATAGCCAAGGTCGGCGCGGACGCGTTCGACCTCTTCAAGGACCTGCGGAAGCAGGTGAAGGCGTTTCATTTCAGAGAGTTGCCGCTTCATGGTGCCCATCATGCCGCCGGGCATCTGGTGGCGGAAATAGCTGCGGTCGAATTCTCCCGGCGTGCCGTGCGGCAGGCCTTCGGCTTTCGCGAGGGTGGTGAAGTAGTCGTCCATCTGCGCCACGGCTTCGTCATCGACATCCACCGTCAGGCCAAGATCGCGCAGGTTGCGGATGGTGGGGGACATGGCGGGCTGGCCGGTGCCGTTGGCGGCAGATGAGGAGGAGGTGTGCAGGCACTCTGCGCCGCGTTCGGCGGCTTCTAGGTAGGAGAAGGGGGCGAGGCCGATGGTGGTGTGGGAGTGGAACTCTAGCGGGACTTGGATGGCGGCTTTGATGGCCGGGATGAGGCTGCGGGCGCGGTCGGGGGTGACGAGGCCGCCGGGGTCTTTGAGGTAGAGGCGGTCGAATTTGCCGCCCTCGGTCAGGCGGCGGGCGGCGTCGGCGAAGTGGGCGTCGTCGTGCAGGGGGGAGAGGGTGAAGGTGAGGGCGGCGACGATCTGGCTGCCCCCGGCCTTGCGGGTCAGGTCGGCCATCGTCAGCATGGCGGAGACGTTGTTCATCGGGTCCATCACGGCAAAGCGCTGGATGCCGTTGTTGACGAGCAGGCGGAAAGAGAACTCCATCATCTCGTGGCTGGCGGTTTCCCAGGAGATGAAGCGCATGCCGGTGGTCAGGAAGGACAGCGTGGTCTTGGGGGCTGCGGCGCGGAACAGGCGCAGCCGCTCCCACGGGTTCTGCTTGGAATAGCGGACGGCGACGGCCATGTGGGTGGAGGTGGTGAAGTCAATCGCCTCAAACCCCACGCGGTCCATCACCGGGGCGATTTGCAGCATCATGCCGGTATCAAGGCCGGTGGCGCCCCAGTTCGACTGGTTGCCATCGCGGACGGTCGTGTCGATGAGGGTGATCTTGGTCATGGGGCGGCCTTTGTCAGATTGGGCAGCAGGCCCGTCAGGTAGTTGGTATCGACGCCGCCGGCTTGGAACGCGGGGTCGGCGAGGATGGCTTGATGCAGCGGCGCGTTGGTGGTGATGCCTTGCAGGGTGCAGACCTTCAGCGCCTTTTGCAGGGTGGCGATGGCATCGGCCCGGGTTGGGCCATGCGCGATCAGCTTGGCCACCATCGAGTCGTAATAGGGCGGGATCAGCGCGCCGGTGGTCATGTGGGTATCCACCCGCAGGCCCGGCAACGAGGGGAACCACGCCAGCGTGACCCGGCCCGGAGAGGGTTGGAAATCGCGGAAAACATCCTCGGCATTCAGGCGGCATTCGATGGCATGGCCTTTGGGGTGCAGGTCATCCTGCTGCAAGGTCATGGGGCGGCCTTCGGCGATGGCGATCTGCTGGGCGATGAGGTCAAGGCCAGTGACAGCCTCGGTCACCGGGTGTTCGACCTGAACCCGGGCGTTCATTTCCAGAAAGTAGAAGGCGTTGCGCGGCACGTCGACAAGGAATTCCACCGTGCCCAGTGAGCGGTAGCCGATATGGCGGGCATAGGCGACGGCGGCGTCCAGCAGGCCCTGCCGCAGCGCGGGGGACAGGTTCGGCGCGGGGGCCTCCTCGACCAGCTTCTGATAGCGGCGCTGGACCGAGCAATCACGCTCACCGGCATGCAGGACGGTGGTGCCGTCCGAGATGATCTGCACCTCGACATGGCGGCCGACGGTGACGAAGCGTTCCAGATAGACGCGGTCATCGCCAAAGGCCGCCGCCGCCTCGGCCATCGCCATCGACAGTTGCGGGGCGAGGTCTTCTGGCCGGTCAACGCGCTTCATCCCCTTGCCGCCGCCCCCCGCGACGGCCTTGATCAGGATCGGATAGCCGATGCGCCCGGCCACCTCTTCCGCCTCAGCCAAGGTAGACGCATTCCCGCCCGGCACCAAGGGCACCCCCGCCGCCTCGGCATGGCCGCGGGCGGTCAGCTTGTCGCCCACAGCGGCCAGATTGTCGGGCGAGGGGCCGATGAAGATCAGGCCAGCCGCTGCGCAAGCCTCGGCCAGTGCGCGGTTCTCCGAGAGAAACCCATAGCCCGGATGCACGGCATCGCAGCCAGTGCCCTTCGCCGCCTCGATCACCGCGCCGATGTTCAGATAGCTGTCCTTCGACGGCGCTGGCCCCAGCACAACCGCCCGCGTGGCGAGCTTTGCCCCCAGCGAGTCGCGGTCAGCGGCGGATGCCCCCAGCACCGTCTCCAGCCCCAATTCCCGCGCGGTGCGGATGATGCGCACGGCAATCTCGCCCCGGTTGGCAATAAAAATGCGGCGGATCATGTCTTATTCCGGCTGGATGCGGATCAGGGCCTGGCCATGTTCGACCATCTCGCCGTTGGGCGCGGCGTAGGCCAGAACCAGGCCAGCGATCCCGGCGGGCACTGAGTTCATCAGCTTCATCACCTCGATGATGCCAATCACGGTATCCGCAGTGACCCTGTCACCCGGCTTAACGAAAGGGTCCGCGCCCGGGCGCGGCGCATGCCAGAAGATGCCCAGCAGCGGGGCGGGAACCTCTGACCCGCCGCCCGAGGCGACGACCGGCGCTGGCACCGAGACCGGCGCAGGCTTTGCCACAACCGCCGGCGGCTCAGCCGGAACCGCCGACAGAGCCGCTCCGGGCCGGCGCAATTCCAGCTTCAGATCGCCCATTTCCAGCTTCAGCTCCAGAAAATCCGATCCGTCGATCAGCTTCAGGATATCGTCGATGTCTGACCGTGTGAGCATGAAAGCCTCCTCGCGTTGCCCAAACGCTAGGCACAGAGCGCGCGCCGCTCAATCCACCCTGCGCGTGATTTCACTTGGTGAAACGGGCGCTGATCTTGCCAGCCGTCGGGCGATCTCGTCCGCTGCGGCCAGTGCCGGGGCAAACAGCAACTCCACCGCCCGCTCGCGTTTGTGGACCTTGCGGGTCCAGGTGATGTTCAGCGTGCCCGGCACATGACCGGCGAGCCTTATCGGCACGGCCAGCGATTCCCGCCCGTCATCAACGACCGACCGCCCTTCGTCAAAATCGCCGCCGAAATCCGGGTCGCGCAGGCCATAGCCCTGGGCCCGCGTCTCAGCCAAGGCGGCCTCGACATAGGCGGCACTTTGCGCCAGCCGGTCGCCCTTGCGGTCAGATCGCCGCAGGGTCTGCAGCACCGCCTCGCGCGCCGGCGCTTCGCAGAACGCCAGAAACGCGCGGCCCGAGGCTGACCGCAGCATGTTGACCTGAAACCCCATCGGGCCGAGGGCGATCTTGTCGAAATAGGCCCGCGTCGCGTTGGTCTCGATCACTTCCATATGGCTCAGCCGTGGCACCGCAAGAACCGAGGGCCATTCGACCCGGCCCGTCAAGGCCTCCAGAATGGGCGAGGCGACCTCGACCAGTTGATGATCCCGGTCGATCCGCCCCGCCGTCTCGGCCAGCGAGAAAGAGGGAACCCAAGCCTCGTCCAGCATCCTTTGCCAGATGAAGCCCTGTTCCATCAGCGTCTTCAGGATGCGCAGCAATGATGCCTTCGGCACGCCGGTCCGGCCATGCAAAACCGCCAGAGACATGCCGCGCGACGTCTGCAGGACCTGCAAGACCTGCAACCCCCGCGCCAGCGCCTGAATCGATTTGACCTGCATGGCACCTCTCCCCACAGGCCAAACTATCGCACCCAATACCGAAAAGAAAACCAGCCTCGCCAAACCCCTACAATTTAAATCAAATTCCATTCATCCTGGTCCAAATATCCCACGGGGGTGCGGGGGTGTGAAACCCCCGCTCTTGGTCAAAGGGCGCATCAGATGAACATGCAGGCGTGGCGGCTGGATCAGACCCCTTGGCAGGACCGGACCGGCCACCAAAGCGCCCGTCTGGTCAAGGACCCTGAAACCGGGGCCGAGGCCATTCTGGTGCGGTATAGGGCCGGCAGTGTCACGCCCGCCCACACCCACCCTTGCGCGCATGGGCTGGTGGTGATCGCGGGGCGGCTTTTCACGCAGGATGGCGCGTTCGGGCCGGGCGATGTCGTCTGGTATCCCGAAGGCACGGTCGGCTGCCACGGTGCCACGGCCGAAGGGCCGGTGACGGTTCTGCTTTTCACCAACAAGGCTTTCGCCATCAACCACCTTGAAAAGTGAAACGCCCGCAGAAAGTTCTGGATCAGCGCAGTCCCGTTGCCCCAGACTGCCGGCAGGAGGATTGCGATGCCCATACCGAACCGAACTGCGAAATTCCCCCCGTCGGCGGCCCCAAGAACGCCCGGCGGCTGCCGCGTCCTGAACGGAGCCGCGCATGGTTGATTTTTCCTCCATCCGCGCCATCGACTTCCACACCCATGCCGAAGAGCCCTGCGGTTGCCATGCCGACGACGGCTATGATGATCTGCAATCCACCATGGCGAAATACTTCGGCGCGCCGTGGTCGCATCCGCCCACCGTCCCGCAAACCGCTGCCCACTACCGCGCCCAGAACATCGCCGCCGTGATCTTCCCCGTCGATGCCGAGCGGCAGACCGGCTACCGCCGCTATGCCAACGAGGAAGTGGCCAAACTGGCCGCCGAGAATGACGATGTCCTGATCCCCTTCGCCTCCATCGACCCGGCCAAGGGCAAGCTTGGTGCCCGCGAAGCGCGGCGGCTGGTGCGCGACTTCGGCGTCAAGGGCTTCAAGTTCCACCCCACCATGCAGGGCTTTTACCCCAACGACCGCATGGCCTATCCGCTCTACGAGGCCATTGCCGAAGAGGGTGCCATCACCCTTTTCCATACCGGTCAGACCGGCGTCGGATCCGGCATGCGCGGCGGCAACGGGATGCGGCTGAAATACTCCAACCCGATGTTTCTGGATGACGTGGCCGTCGATTTCCCCGACATGCCCATCGTCCTCGCCCACCCGTCCTTCCCCTGGCAGGACGAAGCGTTGTCGGTCGCCCAGCACAAGCCCAATGTTTACATAGACTTGTCTGGCTGGAGCCCGAAATACTTCCCTGAAATCCTGATCCGCTATGCCAACAGCTTGCTGAAGAAGAAGATGCTGTTCGGCTCGGACTGGCCGATGATCGCCCCGGAAAAGTGGCTCGATGCGTTCGAGAAGGCCCCTTTCAAGGACGAGGTGCGGCCGCTGATCCTGAAAGACAACGCGATGCGCCTTCTGGGCGTGACGTAAGGGCACCAGTTGCCGAAACACATCGCGATCGGGAGGCGCCCCTGCCCCGGTGCCAGGCCCGCGAAACGCGCCAGCCTGATCGTGCAAACCGGCACCGAAATCGGCATGGCAATGCACGCCGAACACCGTTCTGCCGCGCTGGCCTTCGGTTGATGCAGGGGGCCAGCGGTGCGGCGGCGCCGTCAGCGTCCTTTCAGCCGGGCGCAAAGTCCGGCGATGCAATCGGAGGCTTCGCGCCCGGCTGAAAGGACGCGGGCGGCCCGTTCCAACACGGCAATCCTGCCGCCATCCGTGTGTTGCGGGCGCATCAGCCCCGCGCAGCCCTCGGCGTCGCAAACGATGACGGCACAGCCGCAGGCGGCTGCCTCAACGGCGCACAAATCTGATCCTTCGGCGTGTGGTTGGCGTTGAAAATCAGGGCGCGCTGCAGCTTTGGATTGATCTGTGCCTTGCGGTGGAACACCGGTCATGGAAGAATGTCCGTCGGATCGAGACCGACCTTGCAGGCGCACTTCCGTCAGAATGCGCTCTCGGGTTGTTTCACTGAGCGCCACGTCGTGCCGGATTGGACGAAATGTCGGCGGCATGTCCTTCCGGGGAAGCCAACCATGGCAGAAGGAGTTGGCTGGGACATCGGGAAACTTGAGGCAAGCGGCCATCGTCTTCAGATGGCGGTGGATGACGACTGACGCTGCGGCATATGGCATTATTCCAGAAACCTGTAGCGAGATGAAAGGCATTCGACTACATATCGCGTCAGGCACTGGCCCAGACCTTGCAACTGCAAGGACGGCCTCTTGGATCGAAACCTGTCCCCGTATGCATAGGGACACTTTGACCCCGCAATATCGCAAGAGAACGGTGCCGGCTTATTCCTGAAAGAAGATTACTCTTTGGTTCAAAACAGTCCCTTCGCCCGCAAGATCGCATCCTATGTCCGTTTGGGCGAAGGTGAATTACACGCAGTTTCAGACCTTTACCTGCGCCGCCGGAAATTCGCGCCGGGCGTTGAGCTTGTCCATCAGGGCGAGATTGATCAATCCGCCTTCATCATGGCCGAAGGCTGGGCCTTCTCTTACAAGATCCTCGCCGATGGGGACCGCCAGATCGTCAACTTCCAGATCCCCGGAGATTTTCTGGGTGTGCGCTCGATGCTGTTTCGCACCTCGGATCACAATGTCGAGCCGATTACGCCGATCGAGGCGTCCGAGGTGACCAAGACCGAACTGTTCCAGACCTTTGCCAAGACTCCGCGCCTGGCGACGGCAGTCCTTTGGGCGGTTTCGCGCGATGAAGCGATGGTGGTCGAGCATCTGGTGGGCGTCGGCCAAAGGCCCGCCGCAGAGCGTACGGCGCATTTGCTGCTGGAACTGGGCGCCCGGCTCAAGCTGGTTGGCATGGGCGACCGCGCCGGCTTTGACTGCCCTTTGACGCAATACCATCTGGCTGACGCCCTGGGCCTGACAGCTGTGCACGTAAACCGTGTCCTGCGCGATATCCGCGAGGCTGGGCTGATGACCTTTCAGAACGGACGCGTGTCCTTTGATGACTATGATAACCTTGTCGACTTCGCCGACTTCGATCGCAGCTATCTGGATCAGGACGGACCCGTTTCACCTTACTGACGGGCTTGCGTAGACCCTTGTCGGATCCACGACGAAAAGCCGGAAGATCAAGACGGGCACGCTGCCGGAACAGCCTGCAAAGGCCTTTGGCAGATCCCCGTGCTGTGAGTTGAGTTGACTTCGCTGGCCTTTGGCGCACCATGGCCATTATGACTGATGGGAGATGCCGTGCCAATGGCTGCTGACGGGACGCAAGGCCCTTCGATCTCGCCGGTCGGGCGGATCAATGTTGCGCAATTGGCCACGGTGGTGGGTGTGGCGACGGTTCTGACGGTGGCGCACGAGATCTTCGTGCCTTTGGCTATTGCCATGCTGATCACCTTTGCGCTGTCGCCTCTGGTCACCCTGTTGCGGCGTCGCGGCTTGCCGTTGATGGCAACCGTCATTGCCGTGGTGACTCTGGCCTTCACGCTGATCGCGGCTTTCGCCTTGGTCGTGGCATCACAACTGGCGACGTTGTCGCAGAATTTGCCGACCTTTCAGGCGAATATCCTGACCAAAGTCGAAAGCCTGAAGGCAAGCAGTGGCGGGAACAGCCTGATTGCGCGGCTGTCGGACATGATTTCCGCAATCAACGCCAGAATTGGCGCGGCCCTGCCAGCGGGGGGTCAGGCCCCGATGCCGGTCGAGGTGGTGAAGCCGGCCAATGCGGTGGATTTGCTGCAAAGTCTGGTCTTCCCGCTGGTCAGCCCGGTGGCCACGACGGGATTGGTCGTCGTTCTGGTGATCTTCATGCTGTTGGAGCGGGAGAACCTGAGGGATCGGTTCATCCGTCTGGTGGGTTCCAACGACTTGCACCGCACGACGCAGGTCATGCAAGAAGCCGGCCACCGGGTTGCGACCTATCTGTTGATCCAGCTTCTGGTCAACGTGGTCTATGCCATGCCGATCGGGCTTGGGCTTTACCTGATCGGGGTGCCCAATGCCGTTCTGTGGGGGCTGCTGACGCTGGTCCTGCGGTTTGTACCCTTCATCGGCTCGGCCCTCGCGGCGGCTTTCCCCCTGTTTCTGGCCTTCGCCGTCGCGCCCGACTGGTCGGCCGTCCTGTGGACGGCAGCCCTGTTCGGTACCGTCGAGATGGTCACGTCGAACGTCATCGAGCCTTGGCTTTACGGCTCGCGCACGGGCCTCAGCCCCTTGGCGATCATCGTGGCAGCGATTGTCTGGACCTTTCTGTGGGGGCCCCTGGGCCTGGTGCTTTCGACACCTTTGACCGTCTGTCTTGTCGTTCTGGGCCGCCATGTTCCGCAATTCGGCATCTTCGACATCCTGTTGGGCGATGAACAGGTTCTGGCGGTTCATGCCAAACTGTACCAGCGGCTCTTGGTCGGGGACGCGATGGAGGCGACCTTCGGCGCCGAAGAGGCGCTGGAGACGATGGAGGTGGTCGATTACTACCAAGACATCCTGATCCCCGCGCTGCTTCTGGCGCAGGATGACCGTGACCGTGGCGTGCTGAATGGCGATCAGGAGGCCCGGTTGGCCGAAGTGGCCCTGGACATGGTGCAGGATCTGGCGATGGAGGATGCCGGAGAAGGTGACGCGTCTGGCGATGTCCTTCCGGCGGCGGGTCTGCGCATCGGCGTGGTGGGCGGGCGCAGCTCGATCGACAATGTCGCGGCAGCCATGCTGGCGCATGTCATGCGGATCGAGGGGGCAACCACAAGAGCCTGCCGCTACGGCGACCTGGCACCCGCGCGCATCGCGACCCTGCAGCTGGCGACCACCGATTGTCTGGTTCTGGTGTTCCTGGACGGCAATCCCACCCACACCTCTCTTTTGCACGTGCGCCGCATCAAGCGCGCCGCCCCAAAGGTGCGGGTCGGGGTGGTCATCTTGCAGATGCCGGATACGTTGCGCGCCGATGGCCTGCAGATGCCTGTTTCTGCCGCCAAACTGGCAGAAGTCGAAGATCTTGGCGCTGATTTCGCGGTGACGTCGATCGAGGCGGCGTTGCTGGCCGTCTGCGATGCCAGCCCGCCCAAGCCCGTGCCCGACCGCACCAAACCAACGCCGCGTCTGACCCGCCGCCCCAATCTGAAACCGATCGCCGCAGGAGGCACATGATGGCCAAATCCGAACCGGATGTCGCCCAACTGGAAGAACAGATCGCGCAACTGCGGGCCGACATGTCCCGCATCGCCGAGACCCTTGCCGCACTTGGCCAAACCAGCGGCGCAACGCTGCGCGCCACCTTGGCCGAACAGGCCGAGGCGCTGCGCAACGACGGACAGGCCCGGCTTGCCGAGGCGGGCCGGTCGGCGGAAGCAACCCTTGCCGATGTGACGGATTATGCACGGCGCAACCCGGGTCAGGCCCTTACACTGGCGGGCGGGCTGGGACTGCTGCTGGGCCTGATGTTCGGGCGCCGTTGACATGCTGCGCCTTGCCCTGACGCTGGCCCGTCTTCTGGTTGCCCAAACCCTTCGGCATGTGGCGGTGACAGCAGGCCTCTGGGCGCTGGCCGTGCTGTGTCTGCTGGTTGGCATGACCGGATTTCTGGTCGCCCTGTGGATCTGGCTGGCGCGGGTTCTGGACCCGGTGGCCGCCGCGCTGACGATCGGCGGCGGCGGCGTGGCGATGGCCCTTCTTGTGGTGCTGATCGCGCAAAACCGCCGTCCGCCAGATCTGCTGGCCTCTTCTATCGTGGAGGACCTGAACGCGGCCTTCAAGGACAACACGGCGATGGCGGCGGTCTGGGCCCCATTGATCGGCGTCGCCCTCTTGGGCTTCATTCTGGGCGGCAGGCCAAAAGATTGATCCGGCGGCGCGCCGCCTTACCCGGTTCCAATCCCAAAGCGCTTCCCGATCTGCCATCCATCAAGATGGCCTTTGGGCGCAAGCTCTCTGGTCCCTCGAACGACAGGGCACAGTGCTGATGACAAAACGGGAAGGCGTGACGACCCGCGACAACGTCACCGGCCCAGCCTGTTCGTTCCCGGCCTACCTGTGGCGGACCGAATTGCCTCCGTCGATGATGGCTTGGATCAAGGCCGCGACGGCGCGGTGAGTGCCTTTGTTCTCGTCATCTGCGGGCGCACTGGCATGGCCTTCGGCGGCGTCCACCAGAATCCCGATGATTTCGTTCTCTGGCAGGATCTTGCGGTCATTGAGGGCAAGCAGCAGAGACTCGCAAATGGCCAATGCCGCAAGTCCGGCCACATCCGACGTGTTTTGCATTCAGGGTCAGCTTCTTTCGGAGAAATGACGTCCACCGGCCCTTGGATGGCGGACAGACTGCATATGGCACCGTCTTGGTCCACAAATCACCAGTGACACTGATCCTCATAGGTGGCAAGGCTGGTGTAACCGGTTCTCAGGACCCTGCCGATTTCCATGAGATCGACCCGACGAACCATGCCGGATAAAACGGCGCAAAAGGAATCTTCCTGATGATCGGCATGGCAAGCCCTTTGGCTCAAAAACTCAGCGCGTTTGCGGACTTGAGTTCCAGAGAGCTTGATGTGCTGTCGGATCTGCAATCGCGTCGCCGCACCTTCCGGGGCGGTCTGGATGTGCCGATCCCGATCCCGCATGAGCAGAAGGCCTTCATCCTGACCGAGGGCTGGGCCTTTTCCTATCGGCAGGGCGCGGCCGGTGCGCGCCAGATCGTGGATTTTCGGATCCCGGGCGATTTTCTGGGCCTGCGGTCCATCCTGTTGCAGACGCCCGACCGCCTGACCGCCGCAATTACTCCGGTCGTTGCGGCAGAGGTTCGGGTGGCGGACATGTTGAACACCATGGCGCAGGCGCCGAGGCTTGGCTTTGCCCTGATGTGGTCGGCCTCCCGGGATGAAGCGCTGCTGGCGGACCACGTGGTCAGCCTGAGCCGACGCAATGCTGCCGAACGCACGGGGCATTTCCTGCTGGAGATTGCCACGCGCATGCAACTTGTGGGGATGGGCGGCAAGCTGGGCTACGACTGCCCCCTGTCGCATTTCATGATGGCGGACGCCCTGGGGATCTCGGCCATTCATGTCAGCCGGGTTCTGCGCCAGTTGCAGGAAGCGGGGCTTGTGACCTTTGCCAATGGCCGCGTGCAGTTTGATGACTTTGACGGTCTGGTCCGATTTGCCGATTTCGACCGGGCCTATCTGGAATACAAGGGCCCGCTGCTGCATTGAGAGATCATCCGGGCGGGTTTTGCACACCCCGGCCACGGGCTCTGCGACATCGCGCTGCGCGTGACGCAATCAAGCCAATCTTCCACCGCGTGACGTAGACAGGCGAACCACTGAGGTGCGTCAGCATGATGGGGCAGGAATCGGCCCAAGATCGGCCTGTCGTGCCCGTACGGTTGCCACGATGAGTGCAGTTTGGTGTAGCGTCGTGGGGCCTGCCTCCCTCAGCCGTCATGATGTTTCACCAGATTGCCGGCCACCCCCCCAAATCACCCTGCAACTGCGTGGCCTGCCGACAGGCGCCATGACCGGCGCAGACCCCTCCTGTACACGTCCTTTCAAGATCAAGGTTGCGACAATTCACTCTCGTCATAGTTGCAAGGAAGCGACAGTCGCTGCGGCGAAAAGGGTCCATTGGGAAGATCCAAGGTTACCGCAAGGAACCGAAATCCGGGGAAATGTGCGGCAACAACCTGATTTTATGTCATAAAATGCCGCCAGCCATGTCGAGCGCATATCCGCCGGTCGGCCTGGTTCGTTCTGAGGAAATGGCAACGTGGCACAGAAGCCGGGCTTTCGGGCCAAAAACGGCAACCCTTCGACGGATGGCGCGTTTCATTGTGTCGGCAAGGCGATGGCGTCTTCCGGGCTTCCTTTTCAACTTCAAGCCCATCGAGGGGTATATCATGAAATCGAACATCATAGCGATCGCGGCGGTCTTCGCGTCGGCAGGTGCGATGGCTCAGGCCCAGACACCTGACACCACCGGCATGACCGCATTGAACCAGCGGATCGACGACATGCAGACGGCCGCAAACAAGGACATTGCGCTGGGGAACGATGCGAACCGTTTCGGAAACCCTGATTTCCGGCCGGGTCTGTCGGGGAACGCCTCGCTCAGCTATTCGGGGCAGACCGGCAACAACCGGTCGCAGGATACGGCGATCGGGGCACGCCTGCGCTATGCCGCCGGTCCCTTGATCCAGACCATCGGCTTTGCGCTCGACTACGCGGACGCGGCCGGCGTCAAATCGAAACAAGACATCTTCGTCATTTATGACGCGAACTACTATATCGACGACAAGTTCTATGGCTTCGTTCTGGGCCGGGCCTTGTCGAACGGGCTGGCCGAGACGGCCGATCAAACCGCCACCGACGCTTTCCTTGGGTTCGGCCCCGGCTATCGGATCATCAACACCCAGCAGGTGACCTGGCGGGTCCAGGCGGGCATCGGGCAAAGCTATCTGAAGGACGGCTCTGGCCATTCCAACTCGGAGTTGGGCTATATCGCATCCTCGCGCCTGTTTTATGGCTTCAACGAGACGGTCTTTCTGTCCGATGACATGGATGTTCTGAAGACCAGATCGTCGCTGCGCATCAACAACGACATCGGCGTGAACATCAAGATGTCCGACATGCTGTCGACCCGGATCAGCTACCTGACGGAATACAACGACAGCCGCGCGATCCGGGCGGACAACAAGGTCGGCGTGTCGATCGTCTATGGCTTCTGAGGACCGCCCATAGCCTGCCCCGTCGAATGGCGCCGTGCCGTGCGGCGGGAGCCAGAGCTAAAGATCAGGCGCCCCAAAGGTCGGGGCGCCTGCGTTCTGTTTGCCTTGGCCTTCTTGAACCAGTCATGCCTGGCACAAGGCTTGTCTTCTTTGTCGTCCCGTCAGTGGCGATAGGCAAAGCCACCGAAGATGCGGCCCTCGTCCCGATGGCGTCCGCCATGTACCGCGCCGATATAGGCGGCGGCAGCAGCCACCATGGCCGAGGCGGCAAACAAGAAGGCCGACAGGATCGCACTGACCCGCGCCATCTCTGCCGCTTTGATCGCAGCCGTCTTGGCATCTGCGGCCAACTTGTCCGCCGCGGCCTTGGTATCTGCCATGACCGTTTCAGCATCGGTCCGCGCCTTTTGCGTCGCCGTGACGGCCGCATCGACCCGGGTTGCGGCCTCGGCGGGTGTGGCGCCGGAACTTGTCACGACCGCGCTGACAAGATAGGCGCGCTCGGCATCCGAGATCGCGCCCGTCTTGAGGACATTGCCAAGGATTGCCGCCGTGTCGCCGGCCATGGTCGCCGGATCTGCGGGCGCGGTGGCCGGCGTCATCGGCCGCAGCAGGGTGCGGTTCAGGTAGTCCATCGGGGTTACCCCGGAGTCCTGTGGCATCATGGAGGCTGCAGCGGTGATCGCCCCATTGGCGGCACCTGCCAGCACGGTGCCTGTCGCCTGCGCAACACTTCCCGCCACGGAGCCGGCGTCAGATGCGATGGCCCCGACAGTCGCCACGGTGGTCGAAACCGCAGACCCGAGCAAAAGGACCGACACGATGATGCCCAGTCCCCAGACGACCAGCCCATTCAAACCGTCGCGAACCGTTACTTCGTCGGCACCGACGGTATCGACGCGCCGCCGCATCCGTCCGGCAATATAGCCCCCGGCCATGTAGCTTGCGACGAGTGTCACCACGACCCAGACGCCGCTGAGGATCAGCATCAGGCTGAAGCTTCCCTCACCCGGTTTGGCCGAGATGGTCGACAGGCCAAGCGCCGCACCAAAGCCGGTGAAGACCGAGGCAATGGCCACTGCAACCACACCGCCGCCCAGAATTGCGTGCCAGTCGAGATAGGATCCTTCCAGAACTTTGTCCGGTGCAGAAGCCCGCGTGTTTTCTTCAGTCCGTTCCATGGTCATGTCCCCCTGTCTCAGCGCAGGCCGAGAAGCGACAGGACAAACAGGACGACGACCACAAGGCCGACAAGGTAGATGATGCTGCTCACTTGGTATCCTTTCGATCGTGCCCACCAATCCCCTGGCACTTCAGGCAGGACAGAACGTTTTGAGACGATCATGGTTCCCCAATTGGTGACCAAATCCGCCGGGACCGGCCAGCCCATGCGCGCGGGCGAGGGAACGGGATTGATCTTGACGCGTTGGGTATCTGAAGCAGGAGGGCCGGGCGTCAATCAGACCAGGTGGCACGAGGAACAGCGGGGTTTTTCTGATTTCCCCTTCTGACCAACGCAGCGGTAGTCGAGCCTTTATCCCATCCCCGGACCTTCTGTTTCACCACTCATGCGAAGGTCGCCGCGAAAGGGGCGAATGATCTGGCCGACCGCAGTCTATTTGCCCTTGGGCACGACGCGCCAGATCGTGTTGCCAACGTCATCGGCCACAAGAAGCGCGCCCCTGCGGTCGATGGCAACGCCGACGGGCCGTCCCATCGCCTCACCTCCCGCAGTCAGAAATCCGGTCAGGATGTCTTGCGGCGGACCGGAGGGGACGCCTTTGGCGAAGGGCACAAAGACGACCTTGTACCCGGAACGCGGCTGCCGGTTCCAGGACCCGTGCTGGCCCACGAAGGCGCCATTGGCAAAATGCGTGGGGAACAAGGCACCCGTGTTGAAGGTCAATCCCAACGACCCGGTATGCGGGCCCAAGGCATAGTCCGGCACAACAGCCGTGGCGACCAGATCCGGGCGCTGAGGCTGTGGACGACTGTCGGGATGCTGGCCGAAATAGCTGTAGGGCCAGCCATAAAACCCGCCGCGCCGTAACGCGGTCATGTAATCGGGCACCAGATCGCTGCCGATTTCGTCGCGTTCGTTGACGGCAACCCAGAGGGCGCCGCTGTCGGGCTGCCAGGACAGCCCGTTGGCATTGCGCAAGCCCGACGCAAAGACGCTGACCGCCCGCGTGGCCAGGGTGATCTCCAACACATCGGCGCGGTTCGTCTCGGCTGCCATGCCGTTTTCCCCGACATTGCTGTTGGAGCCGACGGTCACATAAAGGCGTTTGCCATCGGGGCTGGCGATGAGGTCCTTTGTCCAATGGTGATTGATCGGCCCGGCCGGCAGGGTGACGATGGTCTGCCCCGGCCCGTCGACCGTCAGCGCCCCGGTCTGGTAGCTATAGGCCACGACCGCGTCCGTGTTGGCGACGTACAGCTGTGTCCCAATCAGCGCCATGCCGAACGGAGAGTTCAGCCCGGTCAGGAATACCGAACGGGTTTCCGCCACGCCATCGCCGTCAGCATCGCGGAGGAGCGTGATGCGATTGGCACTCGGCACGCCGGCCCCGGCAACCGCCATGACCTGAGCCATCACCCAACCCTTCACGCCTGATCCCGCATCATGCTGTGCGGGGGCATTGCTTTCGGCGACCAGAAGATCGCCGTTGGGCAAGACATGCAGCCAGCGCGGATGGTCAAGCCCCGCCGCAAACGCGGCCACCGACAGGCCCATCGCCGCCACAGGCGTGGCCCCTGCCGGCCAACCCGTCGCCGGGGCAATGTTCACGGTTGGCAGAAGACCCGGATCCGGCTCGGGCAAGACCGGGGTCGGACCGTAGCCGCGGGCCACGTCCACCGTGGCCCTTTCGCAAGACGTCAGGCCAAGTCCGACCAAGGCAAGCACCCCGAATGCCGCGCCACCCAGCAATAGCTTTCCCATGCCCACCCCAATCGTCAGATCCGCGTTACCTGCGGTGGCGCCAAGCCTGTGCCGGGCGCTGCGCAGTCGTCTTCAATCGCGATGTTCGGGCAAGGCCGTGACCTGATCCTTGGTCCAGGACGTCTTGGCGTGGACCGAACCATCCTCGGCGCGCATGAAGGTCAACTGATCTGTGGTCAGCGCGACCGGCTTGGCACCAAGGCCCAGAAACCCGCCGACATCAACGATGACCTGAACCGCCGCGCCAAAGCCGTGCACATGCGAGACGGTGCCAATCTTTGCGTCGTCTGCACCATAGACCACTGCATCGGTCAGGTTCGTTGCGGTCAGCTCGTCGCTGGTCAAAGCCATATGGGTGGAATGATCCAAATGCCATCTCCTGAGGTGTTGTGCCGAGCCATCATGCTCTTGCACACAACGCGAGACGTCGGTTTGGGTTCCATCTTGCCGCCAAACCGGCGTCGGTTTGACGGCACTGACATGCCCTTCATGCGTCATTGTCTTCCTGAAACCGGATAGGCCGCTTGGGACAAGGCCCCAGACGCGGCCAAGAAGGGAGCCGCGCGCAAACCGTCGACCGCGCACCTGAGCCGTGCCGCCCTTCGAGAGGGCAACAGGGTTCAGACCGGCGGGCCAGAGATACTTTGATAAATGGCCGATCCCCGTGTGAGAGACGGGCGCGAAAGCTCTGGGATTGACTTGGGTCTGAGACGGATTCGGAAACGAACCTCATCACCAAAACACCTCAGCCACCAGCGCAAATACAACCTTAGGCAGAATGTATCGGCATCTTTTCGCCCATTGCGCTCATTTTGGGCGGCTTTCTGTCAGCCGAAAAAACAGCGCTGGCGCTGCTTCGACTTTGGGGTGTTCTGGACTAGTCCCGCGAACGGGGCCTGATCCACCACATCACAGGGGCGTGCCATGACCGATTCATCGGGTTTGTCAGTGTTTTCGACCGAGCAGGAAATCTCCCCCTTGGCCTTCAAACTAGCACCGCCATCAACCGACGCGCTAATTCAGATCAGTTCAAAACCGCTTTTCGTCGCTGCCAACCTGTCACCGGGACAAAGCCCGCTTATCGTGAGCGCGGGCAGTTCGACCCACCTTGGCAGCGCTCCTGCCAGTCTTGCCCCTGCGATCCAGACCGAATTGCTTGTGGCGGCGGGTACCAGTGCCGCGGCGTTGCAAAACCTGATCAACGGGGCGGCGGCGGGCAGTGTCATTCATTTGGCCGAAGGGCATTTCAGCTTCGACCGCACCGTCGTGATCGCCCGAGACGACATAACAGTCGAGGGCGCCGGGTCGGGCAAGACGGTTATTGATGTCAAGCCCACCCTCGGGGCGGAAGCCTTCCGGATCGGACAGGGTGCCACTTCTGGCCATTTCACCCTCGCGGCGGATGTGGCAACGGGTGACACGCACCTGACATTGACCGGGGCACACAGCTTTGTCGCCGGCGATTTTGTCTATCTGTCGCGGGCCAGCACCACAGCCTTCTTTGACTCGATCGGCGATACGGTCTGGCGCAACACAGATGTCCCGCTACGCACCTCGATCGCGCAGGTGGCTTCGGTCAATGGCAACGTGATCACCCTGGCCTCTGGCGTGCATTTCGACTTCGTGCCGGGCGAAACCACGGTCAGTGAAATCGCGATGGCCGAGCGGGTAAGTGTCGGCGGCTTTACCGTCAGCTATGGACTGCCGGCGGCTGACCCGTCGAATTTCTCCAACACCCTCTCGGCGTATGACCGCAACGCCGTGATCGAGGTCAATGGCACGGCAGGCGTGCATCTGTTCGACATCACCGCGCACGATGTGCCATCGCTTGGGGTCAATGTCGCGGCGAGCATCGGGGCCACCGTTGATGGCATGACAATGACCGGGTCGCATAACAAGGGCGACGGCGGCAATGGCTATGCCCTGCAGATCCGCGACGTCTATGACAGCACCTTCGATAATCTGACCGATCAGGACATGCGCCATTCCGTCGTCTTCGCCTCATGGACCTCGGCGGCGGGGAACTTCGTGCATGTGCTGCAAACCGACCGCGACATCAACTTCCACGGCGGGCGCGACCATGACAACGTGGTGATGGTTGACGCCTCGATCCGCGATGTGGCTTCAGACATCATCGGCATGTCGGTGTTCTACAACGAGACAGGCACCCACTATGGCACGGCGACCGATCCTTCGACGAATATCGTGAAGTTCGGCCATGTGGTCGGTTCACGGCTCGGCGATGATGTGCATGGCTATGACAACGGCAGTTGGTTGTCCGGAATGGGCGGCGACGACACGCTGACCGGGGGGGCCGGCAATGACCTGCTGACCGGCGGCGAGGGCAATGACACGCTGATCGGCGGGGCTGGCGTCGATATTGCGACCTATACCGGGGCGCGGGCGGATTTTGCGGTCAGCACGGCAGCGGATGGACTGCATGTCACGGAAAAGACGGGGGTCCATTCCAGCGACCTTCTGAACGGGGTCGAGTGGTTGCTGTTTGACGACGGAGCCTTGCGCCTGTCGGACATGACGTTCCTTTCCACTTCGGCGGTGACGGGTATGTTTGGCGGTCCGGGCATCTATCATGGCGCGACGGGCACCGTGCTGACCGGAACAGCAGGCGCGGATGTCTTCGACGTAACTGTGGCAGGGACAGTCGTGCATGGTCTTGCAGGCAGCGACACAGTGAATTCGACGGTCGACTTCACGATGCTGGAGGATATGGAGCGCCTGAACCTGATCGGCACTTCTGCCATCAACGGCACCGGGTCGGCCATGTCCGATCTGATCTTTGGCAATGCGGCGGCCAATGTGCTGACCGGCGGCGCAGGCAACGACACGATCTACGGCGGGGCGGGCGATGACCATGTGCTTGGCGGCGTGGGCGCGGATATCCTGTCCGGCGGGGCCGGCAACGATGTGATTGACGGTGGCGCCGGTCGCGACAAACTGAAAGGCGAAGGGGGGGCGGATATCTTCGTCTTCACCTCGGTGGAGGACAGCTCGAAAGCGGCTCCGGACTCGGTGCAGGACTTCCAGACCGGACTGGATCATATCGACCTGACAGCCATCGACGCCAACACCCTGCTCGCCGGGCATCAAAGCTTTGTCCTGCATGCCGGGCCGGGTGGGGCTGGCGCATTGTGGCTGACCGCCGGGCATCTTTTCGGCGACGTGAACGGCGATGGCGTGGCCGATCTGGCAATATCCTTCGGCAGCCACATCATCGCGGCCGGTGACATGCTTTTGTGATGGCCCGATCACGGCTGCAGGGGGCCGCTGTGATCCAGATAGGCCGTATCAAACCCGGCAAAGTCCACCAGGCCCTTGAGGTTGTCGAAGCTGACCTTACCATGTTGAAAGGTCAGCAATCCCTGCTCGCGCATGTCGCGCAGGACGCGGTTCACGTGCACCGCACTCAGGCCCAGGGCATCGGCCAACAGGTATTGCGACAATGGGCAAGAATAGCCGCCGGCGTCGGCAAGTCCCACCAGTTGCAGCCTGGCGCCAAGCTCCAGCAAGACATGGGCCGTGCGCTCTGCCGCGTTGCGCCGGCCCATGCCGACCAGATGTTCCACGACCATTGCTTCATCGCGTGAGGCGGCCCAAAGCATCGCCGTCGCAAGGCGCGGGGCCCGGCCAAAGATCTCGAACATGTCGCTTTGCAGGAATTCCGAGGCTTCGATCGGCGTGATCGGCTCAACGCTTTGATCAGAACTGCGAAACAGCATCGAACGCAGGCCCAGGAAATCGCCCGGGATCTTGAAGTCCACAATCTGGCGACCGCCGTTTGTCAGCACCTTGTAGGAAAAGGCCCAGCCATGGGCCAGAATGAAGGACGATTGCAGGATCTCGCCCTGGTGGAGAAGGCTGCGGCCGGCTGCGAATTTGCGGCGTCTGCGGTGCAGGTCGGTCAATGCCTGCAGGTCGGACGGCGAAAGGTCCGAAAACATGGCCAATTTTCGCGCAATAGGGCTGACAGTCAAAGGCATTCCTGTTTCCAAATCGGGGACGCCCGCAGGCATCAGGTCAAGTCTGCGCGGCAGGCGCGCAGGACGCATCGTCGCCAAAATCGGGCTCATCAAGGTTCCCTCATGGTGCGGTTTTCCACAGCAGGGATTGCAGCCCGCCAAGCTTGGAATTCGCCAGCCCCTTGTAGGGCGCTACGAAAACCGCAAGATCAGGGGCATAGAAGGTGGACATATAGGCTGGCGCCCAAGCAAGCTCGAACCCCTGCAACTTGTCAGAGCCATTGAAATAGCTCTGTTTGGCACCTGCAAGTCTGGTGACCAATGCCGGATCGCTGAAGGCCTGAATGGTGAAACGGATGCTGCGGTGCAGGCTTCCGCCACAGGCTTCGAACAGCGAATGGCCGTCCTGCTGCAACAAGACCGCTGTGGTGACCAGTGCGGTCAGGGCATGCAACTGGTAATGCAGGGCCAGATCCTTGCGCGCCATCTCCAGCGGCAGGCTGCCATCGGCACTGGCCGAACAGGCCACCAGCTGCACGCTGGCATCGGCCCAATCCGTCATCGCCTTGTCCTTCAGCGTCAGCCCAACCCGGGCAACCGCCAATCCGGCCCAGGCCCGCAGGTTGTTCTTGCCGGAATTGCCCGGGGCCCCTGTATCAAAGAAGGTCATGGTCGAATGGGCCAGACCGGACAACCAGGCCTCGATCAGCGCGCTGTCCGGGCCGTGGGCGACCAGTGGTTTGACCTCGGCCCAGGCATAGGCCAACCCGGCCACCCGAGAAGGAACGGACAAGCTGGCGTTGACGGAGCCCATGTCACCCAAGGCGCCGGCCTTGGCCCAGGCCGACAGGCCCGCCACAACGCAGTCAGTGGCCTTGGGATCGGCCGCAGACAGGGCTTCGTTGGCCGCAAGGATCATGACCGTGACGAAATCATCCACCGGCTTCAACTGGGCATTCACATCAGCATTGCTCACCGCGTCAAAGGATGAGTGGCTTTTGTCCTTGGATTTGTACCGGCTGCCATGGTCCAGCCGGATGACAGGCGCCGCAATGGCGGGACAAACGAAGGGTTTCGGGGCGTCCTGCGCCCTTGCGGGCATCATCGTCACCGCGCACAGCCCCGAGGCGAGCAGCAGGATCAGCGGCCAAGGGCGGGTCAATTCGACGCCCCTTGGGTTTGCAGAAGTTTGACAAGGTCCAAGGCGGTGGGTTCTCCGGCATCGGCGGCGCGTTGCAGCCATTTGTGAGCAAGGTCGAGCGAGGGCGGTATGCCCACCCCCAGCGAATAGGCCTGTGACAGCAGCACCATGGCCTTGGCATCCCCCGCCTCCGAGGCGCGGACCAGCCAGTTGGTCGCCACCGCCATCTCGGGCAGTGTCGTGGCCTGCTCGCGCAAGAGGCGGGCATATTCGCGCATGCCTGCCGGATTTCCGGCCTCTGCCGCGCTTTTGTTCAGCGCATAGAAGTCCAGCGAGGAGCTGATCGTGACCGACAAAGCCGGGTTGCGCCGCGTCAGTTCGGCCAGAAGATCGGGAACCGTCGCCGGATCGCTGCGGGCGATCAACTTGGCATAAAGTGCGGCCGCGCGGACAGCGTCATAGCCCGGATCACCACGCACGCCATACAACTTCAAGAGACGCTGCACGGCGGTCTTGGACCCCAAGGCGTCGGACTGTTCGTAAAGCGCCACGGCAGAGGCCAGCCCTGCAGCGCCCAGAACCTCGCGCTGGGTGTCGCCCAGAACGACCATCTGCCAATTGTCCTGCCCGACCAGTTGGGACGCGATGGCCAGCCAGCGCTTGGCTTCCGATGTCTGGCCCATGCTGCCCCAAGTGCTGGCGAACGCAATCGCGGCAGGGAAAGAGCAGCCCATCACCTCGGTTGCCCTTGCGCGGTAAAGCTCGCGCATGGCGGGATCGGACAGGAAAGGCATGGCAAGCAGAAGCGCGCTGAAATCGCCGCGGGCCGCTATGGCCTTGGCATATTTGGTATAGACCGACTGCGGCGTGGGATAGGTGGCCGGGTCGGCAATCTGCAACAGCGTCATGGCGTCCCCCACACCGGACGTGGCCAAGGGGTCCAGCAGCGCAAGCGCCTTGGTCCGGTTGGCAAGGGTCGGATCCTGCAGCAGCGCCGCTGCAAGCTTCAGCGCAGCACCAGTGTCGCCCACCGCAATCGCCCTGCTGAACAGGGCCAGCGCCTGCGCCCTTTGGCTGGGCGTCTTGGCACGTGACAGGTCCAGCGTGGCGGATGCCGTGGTCACCCCGGCAAACCCCGAAGAATAGCTGACCCAAAAAGCCGTGGCCGAAGGCGCCGCATGAGTGTCTTTCAGCACAGCCAGCATGTTGGCCAAGGGCGTTGCCCGCCCGGAAAGCGCCTGCGTCTGCAACGCCGCCATCGCCAGCGGGTCCGCCTTGGTGGTCAGGTCTGCCAGCATCGCCGGTGTGAAATCCAGCGAAGACGAGCCGATCGAGGTCTCAACATCCGCCCAATAGGCCGCCTCGCGCAGGTGCGGGGCATGGGGAGCCTTGCACATGAAGGCTTCTTTCACGTCGGTGGCGGGCGCGACCTCTCCCAGATTCGACACCATCTGAATCAGGGGATCGACCGCAGCATAAAACTGCGCACCGGTGGTCGCACGGCCAAGATCAGCCTCGGCCAGCGCGCGGATGGCCGCCGGGTCCTGACGCTTGGCCGCTTCTTGCCAGAGTGGTCGGGCGTCCGCCTGCCCCTGCCAACGACCCTGATCGGCCAGAATCAACGCGGCCTGCTTGGCAAAGGCCCAGCCGGGCGCGTCCGGCAAGGCGGCCAGACGCTTCAGGATATCCAGATAGGCCGAACGCTGATCCGGTTCGGAGGACAGCCGCGCCTCAAGAATCCCGGCCAGACGGACCAGGGCGGCGTGGTCCCCCACTGCCGCAGCCTTTTCGTACAGCGCCTGTGCGGTCTTGGCATCCTGCGGGGCAAGGGCCCCCACTTCAAGGACACGGCCAAGCGCCACCATGGCATAGGGCAAACCGCCGTCCGCTGCCTTCTTGAGGTACGTCAGCAGCACGGCGTTGTCCTTGGTGACGAGTTCCGACTGCATCTGATATTCGACCACCCGCCAGGCCGAGACGGGGTCACCCAGATCAGCGGCAAAACGGTACCAGCGCATCGCCAGACCGTCGTCGACCGTCACCACCGTTCCCGAGGTGTATTCGCGCGCGATCCGGGCGATCCGGTCGCAGATCAGCGGGTCCATCTGGCCCACCAAAGCGCCAAAGGCCATCGTCACCGCCAGATCGGGCGTGATGTCCCATCCTGCGGGCGCCTGACCGGCCACGCTCAACCGTGACAGGGTCAAGAGGGCATCGGCATTGCCGCCATAGCCTGCCGCAATCAGCAATTCGGTGCCTTTCGCCGGATCCTTGGCAATGCCGGTGCCTTCGGTCAGCAGCCCGGACAACTCGAACTGCATGCGCGAGGACGCCTGATCCCCCCGATCCAGCAGTTTCTGCACCAGCCCCGAGGCCGTCAGCGCCTTCAACTGGCCCATGGCGATCATCTGGGTGATCTGTGCCAGCATCACATCATCTGCGGTGAACTTGGGCGAGGCTTTGGCCAGCGCCAGAATGGCAGCCTGAATGACGGGGTCCCACTTGGCCGCGTCCATCTCGGCCAGACGACGCAGGTCGCGAGTGATCAGACCGGGGTCACGGGCGGGCAACGTCTTGCGATCCCAGCCACCCCACAGGGCGATCAACGTTGCATCCGGGTCGCGGGCCTGACAGATCGGCTTGACCTGCATGTCGGGCGGCGCAAAGTTCAGCGTCAACGTCTTGCCCGGCGGCGCTTGTCCGGCTTGGTCATCGGCGGGCGGGGCAGGACTGGGCTGGTCGAGGGTCGTCGGGTCCTGACCTGACTGGTCCAGCGCCGTAGGGTCCGCTGCCGTTTGGGCATGGGCGGCTGCCCCTGCACAGAGCAAAGCGGCCAGCACTGCGCGTTTGATCTTGATCATGGCTTGCTCTTTTCCGGCGTCATGTCGCCCCCACTCATTTCGCGTAGGTGTTTTGGGTGCTGTAGGCCGTGTAAGCCCCCGCAGAGCCAGAAAAGACCACGGTCACGCCAGCTCGCCGCTCCATCTGGATGCCGGGCAGTTTGGCCAGCACCGCGCCCTTGGACTGCACTTCGAAATCCAGCGTCAGCGGGGCTTTGAGGGTCACCTGTCGCGAGGTGCCCGGGGCAATGTCCTTGATCGCCACGGCTGAAACCGACGGCACGTAAAGATCGACCAAGGGCAGATCCGAATCGTTGTAAAACACCAGATCCGCCTTGGCCGGGCTGTTGGAGATGGTGTCCTTCAGCATGTGCAAGGCGCCATCCGCCCCCGGCGCAAAGGTGTAGAACGAGGCGGGGGCAACCTCTCCCTTGGCCTCATGGTTGCCCACGGCCACGGCGATCGGGCCGGGCGCCACCAGCAGAAAGGGCGTCACCCCACCCTGAAAGCTGTTGAAAGTGGTGCCGTTGACGACGGCCAGCGTCTCTCCGGGGGCGACGACGCGGACGAAGGAGGAATTCGGGTCGGCAGGCGCGGCGTACAGATCTTGCGCAGCGGCTTGCAGCGGCAGGGATAGGAATGACACAAGGAAAAGGGATTTGCAGATCATGAGGGTTCCTTTCCGGAACGGCAGAGCGACAGGGTGGTGTCTGCGCTGACAGGGTGATCGAATGTGACGGTCAGGGTTTTCAGATCGGGATGCCAAAGCGTGCCCAAGGATTTGAAGAACCGGCCCGAAGCTTGCACGCGGTCGCTTCGGTCAATCATCGCGGTGCGGGTGATGCCCGAGGCTGTCTCCAGCCGGAAGTCGACCCGGCGGCCGCCATCGGCCCCAAGATCGGCCAGGATGGAATCCTGCGGTTGCAGGGCCAGCCCGGTCAGGTCTGCGGTCAGGGTATCGGGTGCCGTGACGTGGGACGGCAGCACTGTTGAGCAAGCGGGGCTGGCGGCAGCGATCAGCTCTTCCATCGCATCGGGGCCGAATTGGGCGAGGTTGTTGTAGATCGGGTTTTCCCAGATCAGGAACCGCGGCCGCGTGGCCGCAAAATCGCGCGAGATCAGGTAGGACGTGATGGCACCGAACTGATTGCCCCCGGTGACGGCATAGTTCAGCACATCAAGGCCGGACGCCTGAGACAGATACCCTGCGAAATTCGCAAGCGGTGCGTCCGAGAACGAGGTGCCCACCAGCACGATCTGCGGCGACTGGTCGCCGGCAAAGATGTCAGCCTTGGCCGTAGGATCAGAGGTCTTGGTGGTCACCTCGGCCTTGGCCTCGACCCGGGGCAACTCTGACTTGCACAAGGCCTGCAGGGTGCGCCGCATGGTCGAAAACGAGGCCGTCATCGGTCCTGCGGTGGTGAGGTACTTGGCCTGCGGCAATTCGGCATAGAAAGGCTGCGCCTTGATCTTGGCCGCGATCGCATCGGCGGCCAGAAGTGCCCCGGCAGCGGTCCAGTGGAAATCGGTCTTGAAGAAGGGCGGCGTATCGGGCTTGGCCGCGGTCAGCGCGCTAAGCAGATCGGGGGCGAGGATGCCCTGCGCGGTGAGCCGCGCGATGATATCCTCGTAGACCAGCCTCGCCGTCGTACTGTCGAACTGATAGTCTGCGGCGGCGGCTGGCAGAAGCTGCGGCATCACCTCGCTTTTTGTCGGCACCGTGACGTAAATCAGCGTCGTCCCGCCCGCCGCCAGGGCCCGCGACAGCGCGGCCATCCGGGCGATCACCGGGTCCTCCATCGGATGGCGCATCCGCAGGTCGGCCTGCACGCGGAAGAAAGTGCCATCCTTGCCTTCGATCGAGGGCAGGGACGAGGCCGTGTCGGTGAAGGCACAGCCAAAGGCCGAAGGCGTGGTCTCGGCGGAGACGGGGGCCGCAAGCAGGGCCACAAGGGCCAGGATCAGTTTCATGGCGTGGCCTTTGCGACAAGGGTGGCGGGGGCATCAAGCAGGCGGAGCAGGTTCTCGGCGGTGATGTGGGCAGACAAGTCGCTGCCTTGCATCGCAAGTCCAAGCGCCGCCCTCGCGCCCACGTGGTCAAGGGCGGCATCTGCAGGATCAGCGATCAGTGCCAACCCCAGTTTCAATGCCGCCGCAGGATCGCTTTTCCCGGCGAGGGTCAGGAAATGCTGGGCTTGGCCCAGGTCATGGCCGAAGGGCGTGCCGTCGGTGTACATCTGGCCCAACAGCTTGGCCGCCGCCGCATTTCCACTCATCGCCTGAATGGTCAGGGCATTCAGGCTTTGTTTCAGCAAACTCTTTCCGTAGCCGCTCCCCTCGCTGACCAGCAGCTTGGCCAAGGGCGGCACGGCAAAACTGCGACCTGTGTAGGCGGAAATGGCATAGTAATGGGCTGCGGCTCCGGGCTTTGCGGGCGGAACGGCCGCTTGCAGCCGTTTGGCAAAGCGATAGGCGGCGAGGCCGTCTCCGGCATCAGCCAAAGCTTGCAGGTCGCTCATCGAAACCCTACCGCCCGCGACCATCCGCTTGCGCATCGCTTGCAGACCAAGGTCGGTCAGATCTGTGGTGTGGGCCACCTTGTTGTCAAAAACAAAATCCACGCGGGTCACGTCGGCGGGCAGCGGCCCTGACTGAACCGGCGATGCCAAGACCACGGCCAAGGCCAGAATGGAAATCAGGGTCTTACCCATTGGAGGCCACCGTCGCCGGCGCGGACCCGGCCAAGGGCAGGGCTGCGGGCTGGTCCTCAGGCCAGAGTTTGGGGTCGGTCAGGTAGCGAACCGGGAACTCCCAGATGACGACTTGTGCCGGCGTGTCATGGAACTCGGCCCCCGTCAGATAGGTCTGCATCGGGGCAACCGGTCCAATTCCCACGGCGGCAAGGTTTTCAACCTCGCGGCCAAGGGCCTGGGTCAGGGCATCGGCAAAGCCCCAGTCGGTGTTGGCGCTGTAGCTGGTGCCGATCAGGACGATGTCGATGGGGGCCGCGTTGAAGATGTCGGTCGGGGCGTCTGCCGCGACGATCTGGGTCAGCGTGACCTTTTCGGGCGGCAGGCCGATGGCGGGGGCAAGGCTGTCTTCCGTCACATAACGGATCAGGTCGCCGGTCAGCGGCTTTTCGATGGACGTGCCTGCGGTGAAGGTCAAAGGCCCGTGCGGCAGGTGTTCTGCCACGACGGCCGCCGCCTTTGCCGCGCCTGCCCGTGTCCAATGGGTGTCCGTGGCAAAAAACGCGGCATCGCCCTGCCCCACCAAGCCAGCGCGCGGGTCGATGGCCGCAATCCCCGAAGCCTTCAGGCCAGCCAGGAAGTCAAGGTCCAGGCCGGCCATCGCCGACGACAGCGCGGCATCGGGCGAATGATCCCGCGCAATGTCGATCTTGGCGGGCAAAGGCAGCAGAACCAGCTTCACGCCCCGTGCCGCCAGCGCCATCTGCACCGCCTTGATCCGCGCGACAGAGGCTGCCATCTGGCCGGCCGAAGGCAGGGCCCGGGTCTCCTCGTTGGTGAAAAGCCAGCCGCCCTGCCCCACCACCGCCCCATTGCGCGCCTCATGCAGCAGGGTATAGCGGGCAGCCCCGATCAGCCCGAACGAGGGGGCGAAATGCGGCAGGGTGCTTTTGTAAAGCCGCTCGAAATCGCGGGTCAGGCCACCGGCCAGAAGGTCGGTGTGGGGTACAGTCAGCGGTGTCGCGGGGCCGGTCAGCACGGTCAGGTTGGCGGCAAGGCCGTAGCCGAACAGCAACAAAGGCAGGGCAAGTCGGGCAGCTTGGAACAGGGGAACCATCGGGCACCTAAAACTGGAAATAGAGGAAAGGGGAAAAGCTCTGCTCGGCCATCTTCATCAGGGTCACGATGGCCAGAACGCTCATCAGCGCCGCCGGGACCATGGCGTTGAGCCAGGTCAGATCCCCGCCGCGCGGATGCAGATGGGCCGAGGCGAAGCTGTTCAGACGCGGCTCGAAGGCGGCAAGGGCGATGGCAAGGGTCAGGAAGATCAGGCTTTCCTTCGTCACCTCGATCGCCACGCCCGGGGCCGTCGTCCAGCCGTTCAGACCCAGCATCCCGGCATAAATGCCTCCAGCCTGCGCAGGATCTGCCGCGCGGAACATGACCCAGCCAAGAAGCACGATGAGTAGGGTCGACGCGACGTTCAGTGCCGCCTTGCCGTGCGCCCGGCCGGTTGCCCGCTCCAGTGCTAACCAACCGCCGTGCCACAGACCCCAGATGACAAAGGTCATGTTGGCGCCGTGCCACAGCCCACCGAGGAACATCACCAGCAGCAGGTTGACGTAGGTGCGGACGTTACCGAGGCGGTTGCCGCCCAAGGGGATATACAAGTAGTCGCGCAGCCAGACCGACAGGCTGATGTGCCAGCGCCGCCAGAACTCGGTGATCGAGCCGCTGATATAGGGCGTGTCGAAATTGGGCCGGAAGTGAAAGCCGATCATCAGGCCAAGACCAATGGCCATGTCGCTGTAGCCCGAAAAGTCGAAGTAAAGCTGCATCATGTAGCCGATGGCGCCCAGCCAGGACAGCGTCAGCGAGGGATGCTCGGTCGCAAAGGCAAGGTTGGCGAGCGGGGCCACGGTGTCGGCCAACAGCACCTTCTTGGCAAGACCGATGGCGAACAGCGTGGTGCCGTCGATGAAGAGGGTCAGCGAATGGGTGCGCTGTGCGAACTGGTTGGTCAGGTCCTTGAAGCGCAGGATCGGGCCTGCGACCAATTGTGGAAAGAGCGAGATGAAGGCGGCGAAGTCGAAGAACCGCGCGGTGGCGACGGCGTCCTTGCGGTAGACGTCGACCAGATAGCTGACCGCGTGGAAAACGTAGAATGACACGCCAATCGGCAGGATCAGCCGCCAGTGAACACCGAGGCCGGCGGCATTGGTGCCCCAAAGGGTTGCGAAGCTTTCAATGAAGAAGTTCAGGTACTTGAAGACCCCAAGCACGGCCAGACACCCGGTCAGGCCAATCGTCAGGTAAATCCTCGCCGCGCGGGGGCTTTTCGCCGCTCCAATGCTTCGGCCGAAAATGTAGGTCCACAGAGTGGTGGCAAACAGCAGCGCCAGATAGTCGATCCGCCACCAGCCGTAGAAGGCGTAGGAGCCGACCAGAATGGTGACCGACCGGTGCCGGGCTGGCGTCAGATAATAGACGGCCAGAAACAGCGGCAGGAACAGGAACAGGAAGGTTTCCGAGGAGAAGACCATCAGATGCTCCCCCCAACCGGACAGACGGGCGACAGGTTGGCCTGCATTGGCTCTGGCTTGCGGGTGGCGCGGCGGTCTTCCAGCCAGCCGATGGTGCGGGGGGCAAGGTCGCCGGCGAAAAGGCGGGGCAGCTGGCCTTCCAGATCATTGCCGGTCAGGACGATGGCGCCGGCGGTGGCACCGCGCAGGCCCTCGTGGTTGCCGGCGATCCGGTTGCCGGTGATCTGCACGCTGGCCTTGGCCTGCTGGTCGCGCAGCAGGATGCCGGCGCCCTTGTTCGCGAAAATGGCGTTGCCGGTGATGCCGACGCGCCCGGTGTTGGACAGGGACAGACCTGTGCCCAACGCAAGCGCGGTCAGGTTGCCCGTCACCTCGACGCAATCGACCTTGTCCAGCCTTATGCCGCTGGTGCTTTGCCCTGCCAGCACATTGCCCGACAGCGTGATGCGCAGACTGGCCTGATCGACCGAGATCCCGGCCAGCGCGCCCAGCACGATGTTGTTGACCACCACCGCATCGCTAGAGGCGTTTGACACACGGATCGCCTGCCCGGGCGCGCCGGTCAGCAGGTTCTGCGCCACCTCGGCCTTGGTGGAGTGCGCCAGAAGGATGGCTCCCCCGTCGATCCGGTTTTCGGTGACCGAAGCGGCGGTCGTGTTGATCAGGGCCAAGGCCGTGACATCCAGAAACTGGCTGGATTGCACCAGAGGTGTCCGCAAGGGGGGCTGCAGGCCGGAATTGTCGATGGACACACCGCCAAAACGCTGGGTCTCGCCAAAGCCCAGATGGGCGAAATGTGCGTCCGAGACGGTCAGGCTGCCGCGGCCGGCGGTCAGAAGAAAGGGCCGGAAGGCGGGTTCACCGGAATTGGCGGCCTCGGTGCCCTGCACGGCGGCGCCGTCGATGTTCAGCCAGCCCAGATTGGCCAAGAAGGCACCGTCCGCCCGGCTGAGGGTCAGACTGTCGTCTGGCCCCAGCGTCAGCCCTGCGTCCGGCCAGACGACGATGGCGCGGGACAAGGTGACGCCTTTGGCATCTGCGGTGACAAAGGCGCCGGCGGGTGTCTTGGCGACAAGGGCCAGCAGGCCGGGAAGCGTGACAAATCCACCGCGCAGCAGGATCACCTGATGCACGCCCTCGTCCTGCGCACGGGCCAGGGCAAGGTGGTCTTTCGCCCCGGTCTGCACGGCGATTTGCGCCAGCAGAAGCCGCATGTCGACCATCTCGACCACGGGCGTACCCCGCACCGCAAAGGGCGGCATGGGTCTGTGGCCAGCGGCTGACGGGCTGGCCAACCCAAAGCGCGCCTTCAAGGCCGCGGCCGCGGTTTGCGCCTGAGGGACAGTGTCAAGGCGGCCCAAGGCCGAGACGGCAACAGCCAGACCGCCGTCATCCAGGGCAAGCGGCTGGGCCTGCACGCGCCCCATCAACAGCAGGACCATAAGGAGCGCAAGGCTGATCCGATCAGCCATGATGCACCAGCGTCGAGGTGGCATGATGTTGTCCGGTTGACAGCAGGATGGCCTGAAGATCGGTCAATTGGGTGTTGGTCAGACTGACTTCGGTGTCCTTGTCGATCGGCAGCATCGCCCCGATGCCGATACGTTTGCCCGGCAAGGCGTGATCCTCCAGATAGCTGCCCTCGCCGGTCACCACCGACAGGAAGCTGGCCCCCAGCCCATGACCGTTGATCTGGGCGGTCGAACCCGGGCGCACTGTCAGCATCTCCAGCTTGTAACCGGGATCCGAACGCAGGTTCTCGACCCCGCCCCATGACTTCGGCCTGAACAGATGGCTGACGGCCTCGGACCTGCCGCTGGTCTTGAGCATTTCGACCACCTGTTTGACCTTTTGCGCATTGGCGCGGTTGGTGACCAGAAGCGCGTCCTTGGTATCGACGACGATCACGTCATCCATGCCGACCACGACCACCAGCCTTCCATCCGACCGGATCAGGGCGTTCGTGGTGTCCAGCGTCAGAACGTCACCGCTGATGGCATTGCCATCCGTGTTCTTGGCGTTGACGTCATAGACGGCCGGCCAAGCGCCGATATCGTCCCATTGCACCGAAATCGGGGCAAGAGACACGGCCGGTGAGCGTTCAAAGACCGCCCTTTCCGTCGGCTCGCTCATTGCCTTGCGGAACGACTGTGGTTCCAGAACGATGCCATTTGGCCCGGAAGACGCGCCAAGAACAGCAGCCTGAACCGCAGCGTGGGTCTCTGGCTCCAGCCGTTGGAATTCCGACGCAATCAGCGCCGCCCGGAACAGGCTGATCCCCGAGGCCCAATAGGCGTTGCCCGCATCGATGAGTGCCTGCGCCTCGACAGCATCCGGCTTTTCGACGAAGCGGTCGACACGATGCAGGCCGTTTTGCAAGCCCGTCGGACCACCGTCGATGATGTAACCGTAGCCGGTTTCCGCATAACCTGGCGTGATGCCGAAGATGACAATCCGATCCTCGGCTGCAGCCTCTGTGACGCGTTGAACGGTGGTGTTCAGGTCGCCAAGAATGATGTGATCGGCGGGAAGAACCAGCAGCAGCGCCTCGGGGTCGACGCGCAGCACGCTGAGTGCCGCCGCCAGCACGGCAGGACCGGTGTTGCGCCCGGCGGGTTCGCCGATGATCTGGCCGCCGCTCTGGATTTCCTGCAACTGATGTCGGACCAGATCGGCGTGGCGGTGATTGGTCACCACGATCGGATCATGGAACTGCGGGCCGCGATGGCGCTGCACGGTGGTCTGAAAATAGGTCAGGCTGCCTTTTCCGGCCACAGGCTGAAACTGCTTGGGCTGATCAATTCGCGACATCGGCCACAGGCGGGACCCCATGCCGCCACACAGGACGAGCGGATAAATCATCTGCATTTTAGGATCTTCCTGACACTGCAAGGAACCATTGACGGACGGCGGAGATCTGTTCGCCAAACCAGCCGCCCTGACGGATCAGACGAACCTGTACCGGCGCGCCGATCAGGGCGGTGGGCAGGGCCGAGACGGGGGTCAGCACGGCGGGCTGACTGGCGTTCAACTGGGCACTGGCCGGCACGACGGATCCATCGGGCAGGGTCAGCTCGACCCGGTCACCGCGCGCCACATCGAAGGCCAAGGCCGGCGGGATGAGCGATAAGACAACGACACCGGCATTCGGCTTGGTCAGCTGCAAGACCGGCTCGCCAACCAGCACGGTAGAGCCTACGGCAAGACCAAGGCTGCTGGCGACACAGTCACACGGCATGGTCAGGCTCAGCACATCGCCGGTCGAGGTCGTGATGGCCAGCGCCACCTGACCCAAGGGCGCTGCGGTATCCAGAAAGCCGATCTGGCCGCTGGCGGTGGCGCGCAGCGTCTCGCCCTGCAGCATCACGGTGCCCAGATCGGGCAGAAGCTGCACGTAGCTGCGCTGATAGATCAGCCCGCCCGCGACAGCGATCAGCACCACGGCCAGCCCGGCCAGCGCCGTGCCCTGCAGAACCTTGCGACCCGAGGAGGCGACGGACCCTTTGGCGGGCTTCGGTGGAGCCGTTCCGGCCACCCCGATCACGGTGCCCAAGGCAACCAGGTCCCGCGCGATATAGGCATTCAGGATGTGGCGCAGTTGCGGCAGATGGGGGCCGGAGGGCTCGGTAAAGTCGAGCTCCACCTCGCCAGTGCCGCCAGGTGCCTCGCGCACATCGGCCAGAACGACCAGCGTCACGGCAAAGCCGTCGAAGTCGAAGATCAGACGAACGATCTTGGGCACGCCGGGGGTGGTGGCGCCCATCAGGCCCACGACCTGCGCGCTGACGAGGGACAGGCCGTGGCCGCGAAATTGCCGTCCGTCGATCAGCGCGGTGAACGGCAGGTCCACCATGGCATGATCATAGCCGGCACTGAGCGGTGCGACGGCCGGTGAAGTGAGGATAAGCGGTGCGTTTTCCATGAGTTGCCTTTCCAGACGGTCAAAGAAGGCCAGAGACGAGCGTGACACCCAGCGTGAGCCAGCCCAGCGTCAGAACGTGGATGAAGGTGGATATGCGGTCCGAAACGGTGACAGCGCGGGGCCCCCCGCTGGCTTGCCGGGTCCAGCGCTGGCGATCCAGCCGGAACAGGACGAAGCTTTTGACTGCAGCGCCCATGATCTGCCCGAAGTACAAAAGGAACGGGTAACGGATCGGAAAGGCCGTGCCGCGGAACATCGAAAGGGCAAGGCAGAAGACGTAGCGGGTGAAGAGAACCCAAGCCAGATAGGCGACCAGGATCGCCGGCCCAGTGACAATCGCAGTCAGGGCCACGCCCAGGGGTCCGGCCAAAGTGGTCCAGATCGTGACGCGTTGGTCAAACAGCGACCACCAGGTGAAGGCCCCGATCCGTGACACCGGCAGCGCCAGCGCCCTGCCGTTGGTGCGCATCATGTTGCCATACCAGCGCACCATCAGCGTGGTGGCCGAGGCGACGAAACCCGGAAGCGGCTGACGCTCCATCGACAGGGTGCGGACGTCGGGCAGATACAGCATCCGATAGCCGGACTTCAGCAGCCAGAACCACGTCGACTTGTCGTCTCCGGTCAGGAAATTGACCCGGCCCAAGCGCCAGTGGTCCAGATGGTCGCTGTGAACCTGGGCGATGAAGCCCGGATCGGTGGCAAGGTCGGCGCGAAAGACCGACATGCGCCCGGTCAGCGTCAGCACGCGCCCTGCCAAGGCCATCGAGGACATCAGCACATGGCGCTGCGTGAATCTCAGGGCGAACCAGTCGCGGAAGGCCGGAGCGTCGGGGATCTCGGCCTGCTCGTCGGTGGTCAGGGCGCCGACTGTCATGTCGCTGAACCACGGGGCGGATTGCGCGATGATGTCGTCGGGCACGCAGCTGTCGCCGTCGACAAAGATCACGATGTCGCGCCAAGACGGCGCTTGGCCGGCGATCATCTTCAGCCCCTTTGCCAGAGCATCGCGTTTGCCGGTGCCGGCGATCTGGTCCAGCAGAAGGCTGACCCCGGTCATGTCGACCCGCATCTGGGCGAAGATCGTCCGGATCAGCCGCGCATCGGCTCCCTCGACGACCGAGGCTATGACACTCGCCCCGCCGGTTGCCTTGGAGGCAGCCAGGAAGATGGATTGGTAAACCCGGGTCGTCACTTCGGGTTCGATCTTGAAGCTGGTGACCAGGAAGAACGCATGGGGCGCCGTCTTGCGCGCCGCATGCAGGGCCAGCACCCGGCGCTTTGCCCGGGGGAAGGCGACGCGCTGATACCAGACGGCACGCGCAAAGTTGGTGCCCGCCCAAGCATAGCGCCAGATGCCGATGGCCCCCAGCACGAAGACCGCCCCATGCGCCTGCGACAGGGCCGCCTGCGGGATGGCCAGCGCCACCAGCACCAGCACTGTCAAATAAAGGGTGTGACCAAGGATCTGCATGTTACCAGCAGATGCCCTGATAGGTCCCGTGTGAGACGACGCCGGCCTGCAGCCGGGCCAGATCGACCATCGGATGATCATCCATCACACGGCTCAGCGGCCCGGTCGCCTCGGCATAGCTATTGCCGACCAGAATGACACCCGCGCGGTCAATCAGCGCCTCGATCGTCGGCACCATGCGGTTGCGCAGGTCCGGCACCACATCATTGCCGCGCCCCGAGGCATCGGCGTCCAAAGCATGGGCAATGCTGACATTCGGGTCATAGACCTGCACATCCAGACCCTTGGCAATCAGCCGCGCAGCCAGTTCGGCCAACGGGCTTTCGCGCAGATCATCAGTGCCGGACTTGAAGCTGATGCCGACCAAACCGACCGCATGCTGCCCTGTGGCCGAGACCATCTGTGCCGCCCGCCCGATCTGTTCCTCGTTGGCTTGCAGCACCGCCCCCATCAGCGGGGCCGCGATGTCCTTGGCCCATGCCAGTTGCCGCAGGGCGCGCACGTCTTTGGGCAGGCAGGAGCCGCCAAAGGCAAACCCCGGCCGCATGAAGTGGGAGGAGATGTTGACCTTCTCGTCGCTACACAGAAGCTTCATCACCAGTTGGCCATCCAGACCGCAGGCCTTGGCAATGTTGCCGATCTCGTTGGCGAAGGTCACCTTGACCGCCCGCCAAGAGTTGGACGTGTACTTGACCATCTCTGCCGTGCGCAGATCAACCTCATGCGCCACGCAGGGCATGTCACGATTCAGCAGGTTCAGGAGCGCAAAGGTCGGCTGATCCAGCGCGCCGAAGACAATCAGGCCGGGGTCGTAATAATCGGCAATCGCAGTGCTTTCGCGCAGAAACTCGGGGTAGTACCCCACGCCGAAATCGACCCCGGCCTTCTTGCCCGAAGCGGCCTCCAGCAAAGGCACGCAGACCTGTTCCATGGTCCCCGGCACGATGGTGGACCGGATGATGACCGAATGAAAAGTCGCCTTTAAGGCGATTGCGCGGCCAATGATGCCGCACACCTCTGTGACGTATGCCAGCCCGACCGAGCCATCGCGGTTCGAGGGGGTACCGACGCAGACATAACTGGCATCGGTGTCGCGCACGGCCACATCGGCGTCCAAAGTCGCGGTCAATGCGCCCGCAGAGACTGCCGCCGCGATCAACTGCTCCAAACCGTTTTCCACAATGGGCGAGTGGCCTGCATTGATCATTGCAACGCGGTCAGGAACAATATCGACCGCCACAACCCGGTGTCCGTCCTTGGCCAAACAGGCCGCAGAAACCACGCCGACATACCCAATCCCGAAAACCGAAATTCTTGCCATCACCTACCACTCCACACTGATAAACATACATATTTCGCCATTTCTGGCTCTTCGCAGGACGATCAACAAGCAGCCCGCAAACCTTTCCCGTTCACCGCCAATAGGGGTGTTGCAGTGCCAAAGTTGCGGCATTGTCGATTTTAGGATCGGAGGGCTTGGCAGCCAGCGGACAAACCTGCGTTCATCATGTTCAACATTGAAGCATTATGCAGTCGCAGAAACTGATCCATGTATACAGCCTGTGTCATGATTAAGCATTTTCACGACCTCAAAGCGCTCGAATCTGGCAATTCGCACGGTTTTCAACCTTGGGCTGGGTCGGCATCAAGCGTGCGCCGTCAAAGACCGAATCGATTCTTACGCTTTGGCAAGACCGCACGCGGCCAAGACATCACACGCCAGAGTTGAGAGGAAACTTGCAAGGGCGCAAAGATCTGTCGGGGCATTTCAGGCACACAACTGCCGTGGACAACCGCTCTTAGATTCATCGGACGCTGCAGCGCAAACCTGCGGTCCTAACCTGTGATGCTAACAGCGCATCGGCCGCGGACTATGTTTTGCCAAGATGTGTAAGGTAAGGTGTGGTCATGTGGCGTCTTTGTATGTTGGCTTTGTTTTTGGCAGGTGGACAGGCGGTTGCCGAACAGCAGACGGTGTTCATTGGAAACCGGTCCTATCTCGTTGATCTGCCAGCCCACCCAACCGGGGCCATGATCATCGGTCTGCATGCCGCCGCCAGCACGCCAACCGAGTTTCGCGACAAGACCGGCCTGAGCACGCAAGCATTGCCGAAGGGTTATGCGGTGATCTATCCGCAAGGCACCGGCACCCCACACCATCTGTCCTGGAACGGGTTTTACTGCTGTGGCTCTGCCCAGGTCGACCGCGTGGATGACATGGGTTTTCTGGATAGCGTCATTGCCGACGCGGCCGCGCGGTTCGGGCTGGACCCGGGCAAGGTCTATCTGACCGGGATGTCAAACGGGTCCGTCCTGGCCGAGACCTATGCCGCAAGGCACGCAGACCGCGTCAAGGCCGTGGCCGGTGTCGCGGGGACAATCGATCTGGGAAGGACGCGGGCCGCAGCAGTACCCTTGCTGCATATTCATGGCCTTGCCGACACGATGGTCCCCTATGGTGCCACGGGTGCAGAATATGGAACCAAGCACGTTCGGTCACCCTTTACCTCGGTACCCACTGAAATCGCGGCCTTTCTTGCGGCATTTGGCCCGTTGCAGCGAGCCTCTCACGAGATTAACCGCGTCTCGGATGGGACGTCTATCACAGAGGATGACTATGTTGACACGAACGGCCGCACCGAGATCCGACTGTTGACGATCACCGGCGGGCAACATGTCTGGCCAGCGCCGGGCCGCATGGGCTTGGGCAACACGCAGGAAATTTCAGCCACCACCGAAGTCCTCCGCTTCTTTGACGAGCATCCGTGACCCGAAATCTGGCTCGATCAGCCGAACCCGTCCGCCCAAGGCGATGAACCAGCTCAATCCTATCGCGGTCAAAGGACGCGTTGGTAAAGCCCAACCGCCGCTCTGGAACGCTCGTTCCATCTGGCCACGCGGTGATGGCAGGGTGGCTCAGATGGCAATCGGGCGGGTGCGTTCGGCCAACGACGCGGTGGTGGGTGGCGCCCTTTGGCATCCGGCAAACCGGCTGGCGGTTTGCATTTGCGGGCGGCGCCCGATTGACCGGCCTTTGGCGGCACTTGTTTGCCGATATGGCACGGAAGATCGCCCCGTCATTGACGCCGCCGCGACTTCGGGTCCTATGCAGCACAACAATTCAAACAAGGTGAGCGACAGGCGATGGGCACGGAAATGACGGTGACGGATTGGCCGATTGCGGCATCAACTGGCGCAGCGCGATCGCGATTGGCCGAAGATTTGGACATTGACGGCGACGTCAGTTCCGCAGGCCCGATCGATATTCTGGGCCGGATCACGGGCACGGTGCGGGCGCCGGATGTTCTCATATCGACCAGCGGCCATGTTGTCGGTCAGGTCACGGCACTTCACCTTTCGGTTCTTGGCACCATCGACGGTGCGATTGCCGCGAAATCAGTGTCCTTGTCCGGTTCCTCTCGCGTTCAGGCGGACATCACGCATGAGACGATTACCATCGAAACCGGCGCCCAGTTCGAAGGAAGCTTGAAGCGGAAATCCTAAGTCCCTGCCGGGTCCGGCAGGTTCAAAGGTCAGTCGGCGGGCAGGCTTGCCCCTTGGTGCCGATCGGGTCGGCCATCGGCCGGGCCAAATCGTTCTGCAGACCTTGCAAGGGCCGTTGCAAAAGCCTGATGGCGCACCGGGCATCTGGCGTGGACGCTGAACGCGGCGGTTCTGATCTGCCCGGCGGGGAAAACCGCCGGGTCGCAGAGCGTATGGCACAATCGGGAGCGGAGCGTGCTAGGGTGATCTCATCAACCAGCTGACGTGGAGGGCTCAATGTATCAACACATCCTTCTGGCCTATGACGGCACGCTTGAAGGCCGCCTCGCCTTGCGGGAAGGCGCCCTGCTTGCCAAAATTACCGGGGCCAAGGTGACCTTGATGGCGGTGGTCGAAGATGCCTACAGTCTTGGGCTCGCCGTCGATCCGATCGGCGCCTACATCCCGCCAGATCAGACCGCATCGTTCCAGAAGGTGCTGGACGAAGGCATCGAACGGCTGACCCGCATGGGTTTGTCCCACGAAGCCCGGCTGGAACGGGGCCAACCCACCGAGAGGATCTCTGCCGTCGCCCGAGAGATCGCGGCGGATCTGGTGGTGGTCGGCCATCGCCGTCAAGGCGTTGTGGCCGGATGGCTGCTGGGATCGGTCACCGCTGATCTGACCAACAGCCTGCCATGCAGCCTGCTGGTGGCGCGCAAGGAGATCGCCGACGAGGTGCTGTTCGCCAAACGACAAGAGTTGGCAGGCTGAACTATTCCGCCTCCCACGGTCCCTTTGGCAAGCGCGGCAAAGCCTGGCCGGGTCTGACAGGGCTTCGCCGCTGGATCCGCCCCCAAGTTGCAATCCCCCCGTCGCACCAGCGACGGAGATCGCGAGCTTGAGACGAACGCTCGCAACCATGTGGTCCGCCTGTTTGACCCGGTTTTGCTGGCGGATTTGTGCAGACTAGGCGCGATCTTCCAACGTGTTGTCATCCTTGGCTGTCAGGTTCCGAATGTCTCCCATTGTCAAGCACACCTCGGGCACACGTCCCGGCGGATGAAGCGGCTTGTCGAAACTTGAAACGTCGAACGGCTGTGGCGGGGGGCTAACTGCTGTCATTTCCCAGCCGGGCGGAAGTTCAGGGTGACCTTCAGGCCGGGTTCCGCGTCGGTCAAAGACAAACCCGCATCATGGACCTCTGCCACCGCCTTGACCAAGGCCAGTCCAAGGCCAGAGCCCTCGGTGGTGCGACTTTTTTCCAGCCGGTACAGCCGCCGCAATACGTTGTCGCGTTCGGCTTCCGGAATGCCGGGACCGGTGTCTTGCACCGAAGCGCGGATGCGCGCCGCATTGGCTTCGACGCTGCAGGCGATGGCCGTGCCGGGCGGGCAATGACGCAGGGCGTTTTCGATCAGATTGGCAAGGGCTTGGGTCAACAAGTCCTTGTCGGCCTCGATGAAAGCCGGTCCGGGTGTCTGGCACGTCAGGGTCATGGCCGCGTCCTCGGCCACATCGGCATAGACTTCAACGACCGCCTCAAGCACGGCGGACAGATCAAGACGTCGGAACTTCTGGCGGACGGTGCCGGCCTCAATCTGGGCGATGCGCAGAAGGGCAGAGAACGTCTGGTCAATCGCATCGCTTTCCGCGAGGGCAGCGGCAAGATCGGCGCTGGCAGGCTGGCCTTTGGCTTCGGCCTCAGCCGCAGCCTCGATCTTGATGCGCAGACGGTTCAGGGGAGAGCGCAGGTCATGCGCGATATCGGCGCTGACTTGCCGCATCGCTTCGACCAACCCGCCGAGCCGGGCAAGGGTGTGGTTGATGGCGCGAAAGATCTGGTCCAGATCGTCGCCCTTGGGGGAAACCGCCAGACGTGCCGTCAGGTCACCCAGCGCCACGCGGTGCAAGGTCGCCTCCACCGTGTTGATCCGGGCCTGAATGCGGGCAGCAATCAGGGCGCCCGCGCCAATGGCCGCGATCAGAACGCCAAGCGCGGACCAGCCAAAAGCGCCAAGGCTGATCTCGGCCAGATCATCCAGATCGGCGTCGGTGAGGCCGACGACGATGGAATAGCCATCCACCGAGGCGGCGAAGATGCGGTAGGGATAGTCGGTCGGCACGTGCAGGCTGGCGGCATCGACCGTGGACCAGCCCGGCTTGAACCAGATGTCGGGGATGCTGGCGGCCAGAACCTTGCCATCCGGCCCACGCAGAAGGTACACGGTGGCAAAATCGGGGCTGGCCTTGATGCGGGTGGACACAGCCTCGACCAGATCGGTTTCATCACCAGATTGGCTGGTTTCCTGCAAGGCCGTGAAAATCTCGGTCACGCGGGCGTCCTGCCGGGCCACCAGTTGTTGGCGCAGCAGGCTGTAGCCTATGGCTGACGCCAGCACGAGCGAGGTCAGCACGAACAGGGTCACCCCCAGCGCCAGCCGGAAGGCCGTGCGGCGCATCAGGTCAGCGGGGCGCATGCAGCATGTATCCGGCGTTTTTGACGGTGTGCAGCAGCGCCACGTCGAACGGCTTGTCGATCTTGGCCCGCAGCCGGCTGATGTGGGTTTCCACGACCGAGGTCTTGGGGTCGAAATGGAAATCCCAGACCCGTTCCAGCAGCATCGTGCGGGTGACGACGCGTCCCGCGTTGCGCATCAGAACCTCCAGCAGGGTGAATTCCTTGGGCAGAAGGTCAATCATCTGGCCGCCGCGCCGGCTCTGACGGCGCATCATGTCCAATTCCAAGTCGGCCACGCGCAGGACTGTCTGTACATCCTGAACCGGAGGGCGGCGGGCCAACGCATTCACCCGCGCCATCAGTTCGGCAAAGGCGAAGGGCTTGGTCAGATAGTCGTCGCCGCCCGCCTCAAGCCCTTCAACCCGGTCGTCGATGCCGCCAAGGGCGGTCAGGAACAGCACCGGAACCCGGCCGCCCGCAGCCCGCAAGGCGCGCACCAGCGACAGGCCGTCGAGGCCGGGCAGCATGCGGTCCACGACCACCACGTCGTAAGCCTCTCGCGTGGCCTGAAACAGCCCGTCCTTGCCATCTGCCAGCACATCACAGACATGCCCGGCCTCAGTCAGCCCGCGGGCGACATAGGCAGACATGGACAGGTCATCTTCGATCAGCAACAGGCGCATGGTGGGCTTTCTGCGTCGGGGTCAAGCATTTCGGACATACGGCCTCACGATGGCAGCCATCTTTCGGTCAGCTTACAGATTTGTAAGCCGGCTGACATCTGCCGGTATGGCGGCCCGCCTATCCGTCATCCCAAGATCAGGGCGCAAGATGCCCTGAATGACCCAATCGGAGAAACAGATGAAACAAATCCTGCTGGCCACCGCCCTGATCCTGGCCCCGGTCGGGGCCTTCACCGCGTTTGAGATCACCTTTGTCGGCTATGCACAAGCGGACGCATCCCTGGGGGATCTGTCGCCGATGAAGGCCATTGTGGCGGATGTGCAAAAGATCGTGGCCACCGGCGATTTCGCCGCCGCCGCGACCCGCATCACCGATTGGGAAACCGCTTGGGACGATGCCGAGGCCGGCATGCGCCCCTTGAACCCCGACGCCTGGAACAAGATCGACGCCGCCTCGGACGCGGCCCTGAAGTCGTTGCGCAAAGGCACGCCCACCGCCGATGTCGTCAACCCTGCCCTCGCCGCCCTGATGGCCGCGCTGGACAACCCCACTGGCAAGTAAGGCTTCCCCCTTTCAAGGATAGATCTGCATGACAACCATCCCCTTTGCCAATCCGACGGCCCCGGGTTCCAAAGCGCCGCTGAACCGCGTGCCCAAGGTCACCGTCGATTTCTGGCTGATCAAGCTGATGGCCGTGACCATGGGCGAGACGGCTGCCGACTATCTTGGCGTCAACCTTGGCCTTGGCCTGACCACGACTTCGATCCTGATGACCGCGGTTCTGGTCGTGGCGCTGGTTCTGCAATTCCGCCAAAAGCGCTATGTGCCGTGGAGCTACTGGTTGGCCGTGGTGCTGATTTCCATCGTGGGCACATTGGTGACCGACAATCTGGTCGACAACTTTGGCGTCAAGCTGATCACGACGACCTGGGTCTTCACGCTGGCCCTCGCGGCAACCTTCGCGCTTTGGTACCGGGCCGAGGGGACGCTTTCCATCCATTCGATCCTCTCGACAAGACGAGAGATCTGGTACTGGTTGGCGATCCTGTTCACCTTCGCCTTGGGTACGGCGGCGGGGGACTTGGTGTCTGAACAGTTCGGCCTTGGCTATTTCAGCACCGGCATCCTGTTTGGCATGATCATCGCGTCCCTGTCGGTGGGCTATTTCTTTCTGGGGCTCGACCCGATCCTTGGCTTCTGGCTGGCCTATATATTCACCCGACCCCTCGGCGCCTCGATCGGCGACCTGATGTCCCAGCCGCACGAATACGGCGGCTTTGGCCTTGGCACGATCATCACCAGCGCGGTTTTCCTTGCCACGATCATCCTGATCGTAGCCTACATGACCGTCACCCGAGAGGGCGAAGAGCTCGCGGTTGAGGCCTGAAAGCAAAAGCGCAGAGAACCGAGGACCAACCTTCAGGATAGGTCAGGCTCCTCTTCTGCGTTGTGGGCTTTTCCGGCACCGCAGGCCTATACCGCAGCCCGACACCTGCCGTCGGCGCCAACCCAGCTGGGGGGGCCGCCGCTCTTCATCGGAGAACAGTTTCTTGATCCCTCAGACACACTATCCCAAGGCGGGGTCATTTGCCCTGCCGAAAGCGATCTTGAAGGTGCCGCAGATCACCGTGATGTTCTGGGTCATCAAGATCCTGACCACCGGGATGGGCGAAACGACATCAGATTTTCTGGTGCGGCAGATGGGCCCGCCCGTGGCAGTGGCCCTTGGGTTCCTGATCTTTGTCGCGGCCATGGTCGTGCAGTTCGTGTTCCCCCGCTATAATCCTTGGGTTTACTGGGCTGCGGCGCTCAGTGTCAGCATCTTCGGCACCATGGCGGCGGATGTCCTGCACGTCGGTCTTGGCGTGCCCTATGTGGCCTCTACCGTCTTCTTTCTGGCCACGCTTGTCCTTACCTTTGCGGTCTGGTTTCGCGTCGAGGGCACCCTGTCGATCCATTCCATCACCACCCGTCGGCGCGAGGTCTTCTATTGGGCAACCGTGCTGATCACGTTTGCCTTGGGCACCGCAGCAGGCGACATGACGGCCAGCAGTCTGGGCCTTGGCTACTTCACCTCGGGCCTTGTGTTCGGCGTGATCATTCTGGTTCCGGCCCTGGCATGGTGGCAGATGGGTCTGGCCGAGGTCCCGGCCTTCTGGTTCGCCTATGTCGTGACGCGCCCGCTGGGGGCATCCTTTGCCGACTGGATGGGCGTCAGTCAGGCCCGCAGCGGGCTGGATTGGGGCACGGGGCCGGTCAGTCTGGTTCTGGGCTTTCTGATCCTTGCTGGTCTGGGATATCTTTCGTGGACAGGATCTGGGGCTCAGCCACCGGCCTCTGTCGAAGGGACACGGCAGTCGGGCACCTGAGACGCAGCAAGATCGCCAGACGGTGATCCACGGCTGCCACGCTGCTGATGCAGGAAAGAAGGACCACGATGCCGGACATAGACACTGCCGCCTTCCTATGGCTCACTGCGGCCCCTCTGTCCGCAGGCTGGGTGGTGAGGCTTGCGCTGATTCTGGCCAGCGCTGTTGTGCCCTTGGTCATCGCGGGCCTTCTTGCAGCATGGGTGCGGGCGCGGTCAGGCTGGCGCCCTGCCCTCCTCGATGCGGTTGCCGCCGGGGTGCTTGGTCTGGGGTGCGTTCAGGTCATCGGCTGGATCCACTACCGCCCACGCCCGTTTGAAGCGGGTCTTGGGGCCAATCTGCTTGGCCATCTGCCAGAGAACTCTTTTCCAAGCGATCACGCCACGCTGATGTTCGCGTTGGCGTTCGCGTTCGTGGGTGCAGCGCCCCTGCGGCTGGCGGGGCTTGCGCTGTTGGCACTTGCGCTGTCCGTGGGTTGGGCGCGGATCTTTCTTGGGGCGCATTATCCCTCTGATATCCTCGGTGGCGCGGTTCTGGCATTGCTAAGCGTGGGTCTGGTGACCTTGTTTCCCGGCCGAGCCAGGCTTTGGTCCTTCTTGAACCGGCTTTACGAGGCCCTGCTGATCCGCCTGCACATGCCACAATCGCTGTTGCCACGCGGTCGCTGACACCTCTGATGCCTTTCATGAAACCCGACGCATCATCGCCCGCACATGAAACAAGCCAAGACCCTTCTGAAACGGATCGCCGCGATGATCGAGGGGGCAGCCCCGCCCGAACCTCGCCAACGATTTGAATGCCTTTGAACGGTCAGTCACCGAGGCGACACTGGCTTTGATCGATGACGGCATCGACCAAAGCCATGAGGAAGCCGTTCTGACGTGCAAAACCCGGTCAAACCAGTTTAAGGCTTTGTAGCCACCCCCTCTGCGCATGCGGCCGGACATCTCTCGCGCGGGGATCGGACCGACGCGAAACTGCCGCAGCGCGATTTACGAACACCTCGTCCAGACCCTGTCGCAGATCATCCCCGAGCCGTTCAAACCGGTGGGGAACATCGAAAGCATCAAGATCCTGCAAATCGATGGCCTGCACGGCCTCAACAGCCCGTCCGAAACCAGCGGGATTGGCGGCGGCGGGTCGGGGAACCTGTCCGATCAGGTGATGAATTCGGCCATGAAATACTGCACGCATTTCGCCTTCGTGGATGCGCCGATGGAGGGAACCGGCCTGCCGCTGAAGAACCTCGGGTCCGCAGACGGCACGTCCTGCCGCATCTTCCTGCCGGGGCCAAGTCCACCAAGGACAACGATTGAGGAAGGTGTGACCCATGTGCCCGTCAGATGATCCCCAACCCGAGGCGCAGGACCGCACCGCCGTCCTCAGCGCCGTGTGGCTGCCCGCCGGTCTGGTGGCCTTGGGCATGATATATCACGGCTTTGCCGGGGCGGGCGGGGCTTGGCTTCGGGCGGGGTTCGTCGCGCTTCCGGTGGGTTGCGCGCTGCATGTGAACGTAAGCGCACCATTTGAGGCCACGTTCACGGCCAAGGAAGCAGCGTTGTCCTTTGTGCTTTATGCCGCCGCAGGTCTGGCCCTTGTTCTGGCAGTGCTGCTGCAATCGGGCGTTGCCGAGACCTTTTTCCTGCCTGTGGCTGCAGGCATTGCGGAGGCAGCGGCAGCGGTCGTTTTCTGCCCTGTGACCCCTTTCTGGCCGCCTATACCGTATAGCCCGCCGATTTGCCGGCACCGGGTTGCCTGTATTTGGGCATCGCGGCACGGGTGGGGCGCAATCTGGCTTTTGGCGCGGTCTGGATCGTGGCCGGCTTGGGCGGTCCTGCGCTGCTGATCGCAGCGCCGGTGCTTGCCGCCCGCACGGGTGCAGGTCTGCCCAACCTCGCCGCCACCATGGCCACGATTGAGCCCTTTGCCGGCACGGCGGGCTCTGGTCACCTCCCACTCCCGGTCAGACAGCACCCGATCTTGCTGGGACAGGCGCTGTGCCGACAGCTGATCTTGCCAAGCGCCATCCACCAGTTTCGCCGCATCACCGACAGCATGGTCAAGGCACGCGGTCGGTCCCCGGCGCTGGCGCTGGCGCTTGACAGTCTGACCATGGTCAAGGCAATGCTTGGCCATCCCAAGGACGCGCTCTCGGCTATCCTGCCCTGCCAATCGGTGCGCGAGGATGTGGCGCGCGGTCGCTTCCACCTGCGGATGATCGACGACCCCGACATGTCCGCACCGTGGCCTTGCCGGAGTGGGCAGAGGCCGGGGCTGACCGACCAGATCCCCTCCAGCACTGCCGAGATCCGCGCCACACTGGAAGCGGCCCAATGACCCCTGGCCAGAGCCCGAACCGCTAGGGGCAAGACCGGATTGCTATTACCCAAGTGCCGCTGGCCCTGCCAGCATAAGGCGCAGTCAAGTTCAGGAAGACCACCATGACAAGTTTCGATCCAACTGCCGAATATGCCGCCATCCGCGAAGGGGTTGCGCGGGTCTGCGAAGGTTTTCTCGGGGCATACTGGCGCGATCTGGACTCGCGTCGGGCCTATCCGACGGATTTCGTCAATGCGCTGATCCGCGAGGGATATCTGGCGGCAATGATCCCCGAGGAATACGGCGGATCGGGCCTGAACCTGCAGGCCTCGGCCGTCATCCTTGAGGAGATCCACCGCAACGGCTGCAATGCCGCCGCCTGTCACGCTCAGATGTACACGATGGGCACCGTGCTGCGGCATGGCAATGCCGAGCAGAAGCGGCAGTATCTGCCCGGCATTGCCGATGGACGTCTGCGGCTGCAGGCCTTTGGCGTAACCGAGCCGACCTCTGGCACCGATACGCTGGCCTTGCAGACCACGGCGCGGCGCGAGGGCGATGAATACGTGATCAACGGGCAGAAGATCTGGACATCGCGCGCAGAATATTCCGACCTGATGGTGCTTCTGGCCCGCACCACGCCGCGCGATCAGGTCAAGTCGAAGACCGATGGCCTTTCGGTCTTTCTCGTCGACATGCGGGACCATGTCGGCAAGGCGATCACCATCCGCCCGATCCGCACCATGATGAACCATGCCACGACCGAGGTCTTCTTCGACAATCTGCGGATCCCGGCAAGCGCCCTGATTGGCGAAGAGGGCAAGGGCTTTCGCTATATTCTGGCCGGGATGAATTCCGAACGCATCCTGATCGCCTCGGAATGCATCGGGGACGCGAAGTGGTTCATCCGCAAGGCAGCCGACTACGCCAAAGAGCGGGTCGTCTTTGGCACGCCAATCGGCAAGAATCAGGGCGTGCAGTTCCCGCTTGCCCGCGCGCAGGCGCACATGATGGCTGCTGAGGCGATCGTCTACAGGGCCGCTGCCATGTACGATTCAGGCCTCAATCCGGGCGTGGAGGCGAACACCGCCAAGATGCTGGCGGCGGACGCCAGCTGGGAGGCGGCCGAGGCTTGCCTGCAGACCCATGGCGGCTTCGGCTTCGCCGAGGAATACGATGTCGAGCGCAAGTTCCGCGAAGCGCGGCTCTATCAGGTGGCGCCAATCTCGACCAACCTGATCCTGTGCTACATCGCCGAACAGGTCCTGGGCCTGCCGAAATCCTATGGCGAGTCGAAGGCATGACGCTGAACCATCTTCTGGACCTGGCGATGCTGACGGCCGGGAATATCCCAACCTCTGCCCGGCAGATGGCGCGGTTTTCGCTTTTTTGACTGGATGGTCTGCGGACAGGCGGGAATTGGGGAGCCCTTGGCGAGCGTCCTGCGGACCTATGTGGCGACTGAAGGTGGACGGCCTGTCGCTTCGGTCTTGGGCGGGGCGCGGGTTCCGGAAAAGGCGGCGGCGCTGGTCAATGGCGTGACCAGCCATGCGCTGGATTATGATGATACGCACTTCGGCCATGTCGGGCATTCCAACCGCGGCCGACCGGACTTATAGGGATGATTTGGCGATGGACCCGTCGCTGGCCGGGTTTGCAAAAAAGATCACGGTGACAGGAGATGCGTCGGTGACGGACATGCAGGCGGTGGGTGAAGTGACGCTGACCGATGGCAGCATGGTGCCTTTCGTGCATGACCTTTCTGCTCGGCTTGGCGGCGCAATTCTGGAAACCAGTCTGCGCGCCAAGGCGCAAGGCTTGATCGGCGACGAGGCGGAGGCTTTGTGGAAGATGGTGACCGAACTTGACCGCCACGGCGCGGCCGACCTCGGCAAGGGGTTGCAGGCGAAATGAGCGATCCGTTGGACTGGACCGGACGCGTCTTTGAGCGGGCCGAGACAATCACCCAACGGCAGGTTGACGGATTGGCCCTGACATTGGCCGGCACTTTGGCGCCTGTCCCGATGCCTCCCGGCCTGCATTGGTGTCTTGTGCCCGATCTGGCTGGACCGCAGGACCTTGGCCGCGACGGCCACCCCAGATGCGGCCTTTACATGCCCGATCTGCCCGGTCTGCCGCGACGGATGTGGGCGGGGGGGGAATTGGCAATTGGTGCTCCGCTTCAAACCGGCGACACAGTGACCCGCACCAGCACAATTGCCGAAATCAACTTCAAAACCGGCAGCACCGGGCCCCTGGGCTTTGTCACGGTACTGAACCTTTACACGGTGGCGGGCGAAACCCGGATCACCGAACGTCAGGACATCGTCTACCGCGAGGACCCCAAGCCCGGCCAAGGCGCCCTACCCCCGCGCACGGCGCAGGACTGGCCCGCTGCGACCCGTTGGCAGATCACGCCCGACCCGGTTCTGCTGTTTCGCTATTCCGCGCTGACCTTCAACGGGCACCGCATCCATTACGACATGCCCTATGCTACTGATGTGGAAGGCTATGCCGGATTGGTGGTGCATGGCCCCTTGCAGGCAACTTGGATGCTGAACCTCGCGACCACGATCTTCGGTCAAGTGCCAGCCAAGTTCCGCTATCGTGGCGTGGCCCCGCTGATCGCGGGCATCCCCGTTTCGATTGAAGCCCGCCCCACGCCAGAAGGATTGGAGCTGCGGGTGCGACGCGAGGATGGCGTCGTCACCATGCAGGCTATGGCCTGCGCCAGCCAGAGCGTTTCGCGCTAGCTCAGATCCTCGTCCATGCCGCGGGCCAGACGCCCCTCCCAGATGCCACGGCGGACCAGATCGCGGGCAACCCCCAAGGTAATGCGCTCCACCACGCGGCAGGCGTTGGTCATGGGATAGACGGGATTGCTGACCAGATGCACAGGGCGCGACATCACCGGTTGGATGATGCGGGATTTCACCAACTCGCCCCGCGCCACAAAATCGTAGGCGGCGGCCGGGGCGAAGATCGTATAGCCCGAACCACGCGCCACCAACTCCTTGATCTGGGTCATCGCGTCCATCTCGATCACAACGTTCAGCGGAATGTGGTGGCTGGCCGCATGACGCTCGATCGACTTGCGCAAACCATGCGACGGCGAGGGCAGGATCAGGTCCAGCCCGGTCAAATCGGCAAGGCGCACCGGCGCGCCGGGAGGCGTCTTCAAAGGCCATCCATCGGGGGCGGAAAAGAAGCAGAGGTCTTCGTCCAGAATATGGGTGGCGCGAAAATGCCCCTTGCCATCAAGATCATAGAGAAAGCTGATGTCGACTGTCTGATCCTCCAGCCATTCTTTCAGAAAGCCGCTCATCGCTTCGGTGGCTTGCAGGCGGACCGCAGGATATTCCACCCGTACCGTCTCGGCCAGCGGTACCGACATCACCATCGACACCGACGGCGGCATGCCGAAGGCGACGGACCCGCGCACCACCCCGCCGGCAGCTTTCATCTCTTCGATGCAATCCTCCAGACTGCGGACGATGCCACGGGCCTTGCGGGCCAGCAGACGGCCTTCCTCGGTCAACTTGATTCCTTGAGGCGACCGGATGATCAGCGAGACACCCAATTCCTCCTCCAGTTTGATGACGTGCTGGGAGAGCGAGGGTTGCGCCACATGCAGCCGCTGTGCCGCCGAAGACAGCGAGGGCTCTTCGGAAATGGCGATGAAGTATCGCAGGTGCCGGATGTCCATGTCCCGTCCCGTTGGGGTTGCGGCGCAGAGTTAGGCGTCAAAGTTCTGGCCTGTCAAGGAAAGCGCTATTACCCTTTCAGCCTGTGGCTGGATACCCTCGAGAGGGACCAAGGGGAGGAGCCTGCCGATGGGGGATCTTGACGGAATATTGGTGGTGTCGCTGGAACAGGCGGTTGCGGCCCCGCTTGCAACCTCGCGTCTGGCAGATGCGGGCGCGCGGGTCATCAAGGTCGAGCGGCCCGAGGGCGATTTTGCCCGGGGCTATGACACGCTGGTGCATGGTGAAAGCGCCTATTTCGTCTGGATCAACCGCGGCAAGGAATCGATCTGCCTTGACCTGCGCCAGTCCGCAGATCTTGACCTGTTGAAGCGGATGATCGGGCAAGCCGATGTCTTCGTGCAAAACTTGGCGCCCGGTGCCGTCACCCGCTTGGGCGTTGGCCCCGAGGCGATGCGGGCGGCGCATCCTGGCCTGATCTATGTCTCGATTTCCGGCTATGGCGAGGATGGGCCGTACCGCGAGCAGAAGGCCTACGACATGCTCATTCAAGGCGAAAGCGGGTTGTTGGCCGTGAATGGCACGGCAGAGGGGTCTGCGCGGGTCGGGATTTCGGTCTGCGACATCGCCGCCGGAGAGACGGCGTTTTCAGGTGTGCTGCAGGCATTGATCGCGCGGGGGCGCACGGGTCAGGGACGGGCGATCGCGGTCTCGTTGTTTCACACCATGGCAGACTGGATGAACGTGCCCTATCTGCAGACTCGATATGGCGGCAAGGCTCCGGCCAGGGTCGGGCTGCGGCATCCCTCGATCGCGCCTTACGGAGCGTTTGAATGCAACGATGGCCGACAGGTGCTGTTGTCGGTGCAAAGCGACCGCGAATGGGCCGCCTTTGCCGACAAGGTGCTGGGTCAGCCAGCCTTGGCCACCGATGCCCGCTATGCCCGCAACGTTGATCGCGTGGCGCATATGGCCGAGGTCGAGGCGCTGATCGCGCCAATCTTCGCCGGCATGGGGCGCGAAGAGGCCGTGGCGCTTCTGATGGCTGCCGGCATCGCTTGCGGCAGGCTGTCGACGATGGAGGATATGGCCGGCCATCCCCAAGCCCGCCACATCACGGTGGAAAGCCCTACGGGCCCGGTCAAGATGATGGCTCGCGGTTTGCGGCACGGCAACCGGGAAGCCGTCTTGGGCCCGGTGCCATCCTTGGGCCAGCAAACCGCCGCGCTGCGCGTGGAATTCGCCGCCGAGTACCCAGCGAAAACGGCACGGCCATGATCAGCCCGATGTCTAGGCAAGCCGGGCTGTTTGTTCCGATGGGGACCGAAAAGCACCTTGCCACAGCCCCGACGCGTTGATCCTTGATATGGAAGATTCCGTCCTCCCTGCCGCCTGCGCCGTCATGGTGCCCAAACGCAACGATCCGCGCAGGCTGGGCGATGCGGCGACGCTGACCGATGGCAAGACGACCTTGATAGCCGGGGTGAAAAGCCCGAAAGGCATGCGCCGCCTGGATCAGATCACCTCGGGACCCGAAGCGCAGGGCCTGTTGCCCGGGGTCGGCGATGTGGACCCCAGCGGTCGCGTGTCAGCAAGATGGGGCGCTGCGCCAGTTAACCAGCCCGCCCAACGGGCAGCAGCATTTGCGAATGACCGCCGACCGTTGGGCGATCGGCCGAATCCTTGCCCGCGTGCTTCGCGTCGTCACGGCCACGCAACAGCCCAAAGGTATCCTGCGGCTAGCGCCCAGCAAAAAGGGCCACAAGGTCCACAGCATTGCTGTTGCGCGCCCCCAGATCGAGGTGGTTTTCAATATGGCGCAGGTGGTTGGTCATCAGACGGCCTGCCGTCGCACCATCCCGGGAAATCAACGCTTCGACAATCGCGTTGTGATCATCATCGCGGCAATTGGTGGCGCCCGGCGCCCCAAACATGCCGATGATCAGCGAGGTGCGGGTGACCAGTTCCTTCATCATCCGCAGCAAGACGGCATTGCCCGCGATCTGGGCAAGTAGGGTGTGAAAATGGCCCGACAGTCTGATGGCTTCGTGGCGGCGGCCTTCGTGGTTGGCGTCGTGCTCCTGCTCCAGATGGCGGGTAAGCGCGGCGACATCGGCATCCGTCGCACGTTCGCAGGCCAATCTGGCAATGGTCGGCTCAAGCGCAAGGCGCGCCTCGAACACCTCTCTCGCTTGTTCCGCGGTGGGCGAGGCGACGTAGGCGCCGCGATTTGCATGCAGTTCAACCACCTCGCGAGAGGCCAGCAGCAGCAAAGACCGTCTGATCCGCATGCGGCCGACGCCAAAAGCCTCACACAGGGCCGATTCGGACAGTTTGGTGCCCGGGGGCAGGCGCTGTTCCACAACCGCCTCGAAAATGCGCTCGACGATATCTTCTTCGGCGATTTCATCGGCAGCAGAAGATTTGCCAATTTCGGTGGCGGCAAGCGACATGGTGGTCTGTTCCGAGGTGATTGCGTGGTTATGCAAAGGGATAGTTACCAATCCGCCCTGCTTCAAGCGAGGAATATTGTCGACACGATTTCAAATCTATGTTGACATGATTGTTAACAATATTCCCAGATCAGGGCAGGCCTTACGTCAGGCCGTTGGCAGCCCTGAAACTGGGGCGCCGAACACCAACCCTTTGGCTTACAGGGAGTCTGCCATGAACCGTCGCTCTATGCTGAAATCCACCGCCCTTGCCGCCGTCGCCAGCTTTGCGATGTTCGGCACCGCCTTTGCTGAAAACCCGGTCCTGAAGATCGGTTTCGTCGGCGTCACCTCTGGTCCGGCTGCCGCTTGGGGCACCTCGAACCAGCGTTCGATGGAAACCCGCGCTGACTGGATCAACGAGACCGGCGGCTATGACATCGGCGGCACCAAGTACAACATCGAGATCGTGCCGTTCGACGACCAGAAAGACCCCAAGCGCGCGATTGCCGGGATGGAGCAGATGGCGCAGGCGGGTGTTCACTATGTCGTCGGCCCCAACGTCGATGACGGTGCCGCCGCTGTGCGCCCGGTGGCCGAACAGAACGGCATCATGTATTTCCCCTACGCCTTCCCCAAGGCGCTTTACACCGCCCCGGCCTCGAATGCCGTTCTGGGCATGGTGGCCAACTATCAATCCGGTCCGGCCATCTACAAATATCTGATGGAAAAGAACGGCATCAAGAAAGTGGCCTTTGTGGCTGCCAACGAATCCGACCCGCTCAGCCAGCGCGATTCCGGCTCTGCCGCTGCCAAGGCGCTGGGGCTTGAGGTGGTATCCGATACCGTGACCTATCAGGCAGATACCACCGACTTCACCCCGGTTCTGACCCCGGTGATCCAGGCCGCCCCCGACCTGCTGGTGCTGTCCGGCGTGTCGCCCGCCAACGCCCCGCAGCTGATCCGTTCGGCCCGGGAAATGGGCTACACCGGACTGATCTCGACCGAAACCGCACAGGACGCGGCGGTTCTGCAAGAAGGTGCCGGCGATCTGGCCAATGGCTTCATCTCGGTCGGCGGGGCTTCGACCCCGGACCTCGCCTCGGACATGATGAAGGAATTCGTTGCCCGCTACACCAAGAAGTTCGGCGAGTATAACGATGAGTCCAACACCAAGGTCTATGCCCTGGAATACATCCTTGCGACCATCGCGGCTGACCCGAAGGCCATCGACAACGTCGACGAGTTCAAGAAGACGATGGACACGTTCTCGGCGCCCAACCCCTACATGAAGGGCGATGCCAAGTTGCAATACGTCGGCACCACCTCGTTCGGGCAGAAGCGCCAGCTTTCGGTGCCGCTGGTCGTGAACACCTTCAAAGACGGCAAGTTCGACACGCTGTTCGTGGCGCAGGTCGACTGATCAGCGAAGACGTCAAAGTCGGGGCCTGTCCTGCGGGGCGGGCCCCTTTCTCACAACAGGTCGGGCTTGGGGGTCGGGCATGGAACAGATCATAGCAAACGGGCTTTATCTTGGCGCGCAATACGCGCTGATCGCCTTGGGGCTGACGCTCATCTTTTCGTTGATGAACGTGTTGAACTTTGCCCATGGGCAGATGTTCGTTTTCGGTGGCTTCATCACCTATACCGTCGTCGCCAAGGCCGGCTTGCCGTTCATCGTGGGGCTGTTCGCCTCGGCGGTCATTCTGGCGGCGATGGGGGCGGTGGCAGAGGTCTTCCTGTTTCGCCCCGTGATCCGACGGTCCAAGCGCGACGAATCCACCATGCTGCTGGCCGCCGGTGTGGCCTTCTTTCTGGATGCCGTGATCCTGCTGCTGTTCGGTGAAAAGCAGCGCGGCGTGCCGAAGATCCTGAACGGGGTGTTCAATTGGAACATGCGGATCATCATGCCCTATGACCGCATTCTGGTGGGCTTTCTCGCCGTGGCGCTGATCGTGGCGTTCATCGCCTTCATGCAATATTCCCGCACCGGACGCGCCATGCGGGCCTTGGCACAAGACCGGATGGCAGCACAGCTGATGGGCGTCGATGTCGACCGCTATTCGATGATCGGCTTTGCCTTGGGCGCGATGCTGGCAGGCCTGGTCGGAGGCTTGCTGGTCGCTGTCACTGGCATCAATCTGGGCATGGGCGGGCCAACCTCGGTCAAGGCATTCATGATGATCATGATCGGCGGGGCCGGCGTGATTTCGGGCGCCATCGCCGGAGGGTTCATTCTGGGCATGATGGAAAGCGTCGGGCTGACGCTGCTGTCGGCCTATGGCGACATCACCTATCTGGTCATCTTCGCCTCGTTGATGGTTTTTCTGGCCTTCCGCCCGCAAGGGCTGATGGGCAAGCCGTGGGGTTGACCAGATGAAGTCGTTGAAAATACTCGGTATCGCAGGCTTCCTGCTGGTGGTGTTCGTGTTGGTCCCGCTGGTGATCGACGTCACGGGCCGCAAGGATCTGTATTACACCCTGACATCGGTGGCGCTTCTGTCCATCGGCTCGGCAGGCGTGTGGCTGACCTTCTACATCGGCCGCATCAACATCGGCCAAGGCGCGTTTTCGCTGATGGGCGGCTATGTCTCGGCCATCCTGATGACGCAGGCGGGCTTCAGCTTCTGGGCCACCCTGCCACTGGCAGGCCTGTTCTGCGCCCTGATCTCCGTCGGAATTGGAGTCCCGATCCTGCGCTTGCGGGGCGTCTACTTCGCCATGGTCACGCTGGTCCTGACCGAGGTTGCCCGGCTGACCGCCCTCGCCCTGCCCATCACCAACGGTGCCAAGGGCATCACCTCGATCCCGCTGCCGGGGGCGCTGTCCATCGCTGGCCTGACCATCATCCCCGACTTTGCCACGATGGCGAACCCCAAGCTGGCGTTCTACCTGCTGGCCGTCACGCTGATGGTGGCAAGCTACGCCGTCCTCTGGCGCATCGTGAACTCCCGCCTTGGCCACCTTTGCCGCAGCCTGCAGCAGAACGAGGAGTTGTCGGCCTCGATCGGCGTCAACACCGCTTACCTGCGCGTGCTGGTCTATGCGATTTCCAGCTTCTTTGGCGGCATCGCCGGGGTGGTCTTCGTCGCCATCTCGCAGTCGATCTACCCGTCCAGCTTCGTCGTCACCGACAGCGTCAACTTCATGCTGTACTGCTTTGTCGGCGGCCTCAGCTACGTCACCGGCCCGATGGTGGGCACCTTGCTTTTGTATTTCGGCTGGGACGTGCTGACCATCGCACAGGATTATCAGATGCTGATCTACTCCAGCGCCATGATCGCCCTGATGCTGGTGCTGCCCAACGGCGTCCTCAGCCTGCTGGACCGGATCGGAGGCCGCAAATGAGCGTGATCCTGCAAGTCAAAGCCGTCACCAAACGCTACGGCGGTCTGACGGCTGTCAACGGCGTCAGCTTCGAGGTGCAGAAGGGCGAAATTCTGTCGGTGATCGGCCCCAATGGTGCCGGAAAATCCACCCTGTTCAAGCTGATATCCTCCTTCGTGCCCACCTCCTCGGGTGAGGTTCTGTTCAACGGCACCCGAATTTCCGACCTTGCCCCGCACAAGGTGGCGCGGATGGGGGTGGTGCGGACGTTTCAGGAAACCACCATCTTCAAGTCGATGACGGTGCGCGAAAACATCATCGTGGCCCACCATCTGCGCGCCAAGGCGAGCCTGTTCGGCTTCTTCATGGGTTCCGCCCATGCCCGCGCCGATGAGGCGACCTTCGCCACCTCGGCCGATGAGATCGTTGATTTCCTTGGCCTGCAACCCATCCGAAACGAACTCGCCTCCAACTTGCCGCAAGGGCATCTGCGCGCCTTGGGCATGGCCATCGGTCTGGCCACCAAGCCTGCGATCCTGCTGCTGGACGAACCCTTTGCCGGGATGAATCATGACGAGACGATGAAGATGGTCGCCAACGTCCGCCGCCTGCGCGATGAACGCGGGCTGACGGTGCTGCTGGTGGAACACGACATGCCTGCCGTGATGAAGATTTCCGACCGCATCGTGGTGATCAACTTCGGCGAGAAGATCGCCGAAGGCACACCGGCTGAAATTCAGGCCAACCCGAAGGTGATCGAGGCGTATCTCGGCTCCGAAGACGCTGCGATTGGGATGTAAAGCCATGACAGAGATGCTGAATTTCAAGGACGTCGAGCTTTACTACGACCACGTCTACGCCCTGAAAGGCGTGTCGATCACCCTGCAACAGGGCGAAACCGTGGCCCTGATCGGCGCCAATGGCGCGGGCAAATCCTCGATCCTGCGGGCGATCACGGGTCTGCGAAAGATCAAAAGCGGCACGATCACCTATATGGGGGAACGGCTGGACGGCGCGTCCCCCTCTGACATCGTCAAGCGCGGCATCGCCATGGTGCCGGAAGGGCGGCGGGTGTTTCCCTACATGTCGGTCAAGGACAACCTTTTGATGGGGGCCTTCACTCGCACCGACAAGGCGGGCATTGCCACCACGCTGGAGTCGATCCTGACCCGCTTTCCCCGCCTGAAGGAGCGTTACGGCCAGCAGGCCAGCACCCTGTCGGGTGGGGAACAGCAGATGATGGTGATTGGTCGTGCCCTGATGGCCAAGCCCAAACTGCTCTTGCTGGACGAACCCTCCCTCGGCATCGCGCCAAAGCTGGTGCAGGACATCGCCCGCGCCATCGTGGCGATCAGCCGGGATGAACAGGTCACCGTCCTGCTGGTCGAACAGAACAGCCGCATGGCGCTGTCGATCTCGAACCGGGCCTATGCAATGGCCACCGGCGCAGTCGTGCTGACCGGCGAGTCAAAGGCGCTGATGAACGATGACCGCATCAAGGCCGCCTATCTGGGGGGTGAAGTCTGATGCGCATTCTGGTTGTGAACCCCAACAGCACCGCGTCAATGACGGAGAAGATCGGCGCGGCGGCCCGGCGCGTGGCCTCGCCCGGAACCGAGATTGTCGCGGTCAACCCCGCCAATGGCCCGGCCAGCATCGAAGGCTATTATGACGAGGCGCTGTCCCTCGCGGGAATGCTGGCCGTGATCCGCAGCACGCAAGACTTCGACGCCGTGGTGATCGCCTGTTTCGATGACACCGGATTGGATGCCGCCCGCTGCCTGACCGACCGCCCGGTGATTGGCATCGGCGAGGCGGCCTATCACTTCGCCTCGATGATCGCCAACAAGTTCTCGGTCGTGACCACCCTTGCCCGTTCGGTCCCGGCGCTGGAACACAACCTGCACCGCTACGGCCTGATCACGCGCTGCGCCCGGGTCAGATCTTCCGAGGTGGCGGTGCTGGAACTGGAGCGCCCCGGTTCCGATGCCTGCAACCGGATCAGCGCCGAAATCGGCCGCGCCGTGGCCGAAGACCGCTGCGAGGCGGTGGTGCTGGGTTGCGCGGGAATGGCGGATTTGGCGGAAGCCCTTGCCGCCGAACACGGTCTGCCTGTTCTGGACGGGGTGTCCTGTGCCGTTGGGCTGGCCGAAGCCATGGTAAAGCTGCGGATCCGGACCTCCCGGCTCGGCGGTTACGCGCCACCACCGCCGCATAAAGTCGCATAGGCACCAAATACCCGCCGACGCTGCCCGTGCGCGCGATGGCGCTATATAGCGAACGGCACACCTTTTGTGGTCCACATCAGGCGAATGAAGAACGGCGCAAGGGCGCGCCAACCTCCGGACAAGGCCTGCACCCGGTTTGGCAGACCGAAAAGCAGGCTCCCGGTCCCTTTGCGCAGATCAGGCATGGTCATAGGCGCCGGTCTCCAGACCCTGCGACCAGCCTGTGGTGCCGGGCGCGGCAGGTCCGATACGGCGGGCAAGGACCAGACTTTGCGTTGGCGCCGGACTTTGCTGCATCCGGGTCAAACCGGACATGGTCGGCAACAAGGGCACAACCGATGCGCCGGATGTCTCTGCCAATTGCAGCACCTCGAACCCGGTATTGCGGTTCAGCAACCCTTTCCACGAATGCGAGGTGAAGCGCCAGTAATCCCAAGGTTCGGCGTGAAGCGGCCAGATCGTTGGAACCGAGGCGATAAACAGCCCTCCGGTCTTCAGAATGCGGTTGGCTTCCAACACAAATGTCAGCGGTGAAAGCAGATGTTCCATCACTTCGGCACTGTAGACGACATCAACCGAGGCTTCGGCAAAATGCTGGGAAAGGCGGTGCGCGTCAGCCACGAAATCAACATTCGCATCTGCCAGATAGTCGACACCCACATAATCCCAAGCCAACTGCCGGCGCAGCCTCATGGCCGCCGATGCCGGCCCCCGGGCGCCCACTTCCAGAAAGACACCCTTCCGGTCGAGTTTTTCGCGAAGATCCGTCAGGGCGGCTTCAATGAAAGACGCGGCATCCTGACCATCAGTTTGGGACATCATGACCTTTTGAAGCGACACGCGGCGAACAGCGCCATCCGTGAACCGCAGAACCAGGACCAGATCCCGCGCGCCGTCGGTCACATCAAGCGGCATCCGTTCAAAGTTGGCATAATCCGCAAACAGTCCGCAAATCACATGGCCGAATGACGACATGTCCGGACCGAAGCGGTCCATCATGGCCGGAGACGGCAAGGGATGAACAGGAAGCAGGGGCCTCAATTCCGCTGCAGCGGGCGTGATCCGAGACGCCTCATGCGTCCACCATTGTACAGGCCCCAATGGAATTGGCGAATGCAGCGACAAGCCTGCAAGCTGTGCTCCGGGTTTGTGAATTTCGAACTCCAGATGCAGGCTGTTGCGAAAAAAGGCCATGTTCTGGCAGGCAACCCAAACGTCGCCCATCGGCACCGCTGCCATGTGGTCTTGCGAAATCGGCAGGTCCGGGGCGATTGGGCGGGCCTCCATGACGGCAGGGGCCATGTCAAACAGGGTTTCGCCTACGGCATCGGCACTTTCCGCGTCAAGCCAAAGAAACCACGCCTCCTGTCGGCTGCGAAAGGGTACGAACGAGAACCGGATATGAAGGGTCCCATCCGGTTGCGCCGTAGCCGATAGGTCTGTGACCTCTTCGGCGCAGGAAAGAACGTCGCCGGCGGCTGCGAGCGTCGCAACGGCTTTTCCCATGCGCGTCGTCAGCCCATGCGCTTCGATCCGAAAGGTCTGTCCTGCGCGGGGTCGCAGCACCAGCTGAAGCGTCGCGATCTCGCCCACACGGAAGCTGGCCGGAAAGGAGACCCCGGGTCGAGCGGTTCCGAGGCTGATGACATGGCGCCAGCCGTCCTGTCCCGTACCCAATTCACAGCCCAAGGCGATGGCCTGCAAGGCCGAACGTTGCGCGGTGGTATTGGGGGCGGCCTGGGTTTTGACCGTGGGTGGATAGAACTTCATCTTAATTCCCTTCCGCATCGGGCAGCGGATCTGTGTAGGACATCAGCGGCAGCCGGTTCACATTCGTCTCTTCGAGGTGAAGGCAGATCTCTTCGATGTCGGCGCCGTGTTCGGTCAGGGCTTGCAAGACGTCGCCCCCTCGAACACCAGCGTGTGGCAGCCTGAGCAGTTCCGCCTTGACGAAAGGAAAGCCCAGCCGAAGCAATTGCCGCCACAGATGATGGGTCGGCGACAGGCCGATCATGCGACGGCGGTCCTTGCCCAGCATGGTTTCAAGCGGAAACAACACTTCCACCTTCAGCTTCGCCTGTGTTCGGGCCAAATCGAGAAGAGCCAGTTCGTAGCGGTCGATAACCTCTTGTTTATTCTCCAGAACTTCAATTTCATTCCAGAATCTGCGAATGACGTCTGAGCCAAGGCCGGCGCGCTTGTAGGCAAACAGGAAGCTTTGAATGTGGTGGCGATACATTCTGGAGTCGGTCATGGCGATGAAATCGGCCGGGGACTGGCGTATCCGGTTTGCCAGCGGACCCAAGCTGCCCAGCGGGCCAATCAGGCTGTCGTTGGCAAACACCACAAGCCCGGCGTTCCAGATGGCTGGCGCGCGGCGCAGAATATCTGCCCAACCGGCAAAATCGTAACCTTCATTGCAGCGCAGCAGGACGTGATCCGCAACCTGCGCGATGGATGGATCGACAGGCGCGTCCGGATCAATCAGGTTCAGACACAGAATGATCTTGAACCCGGCGTCGCGCAGGGCGGTCAGATATCGTCGGGTCAGAACCGGCAGGGCGCCATCCGGCGCGAAGGCCACAAAAAGGCAGATCTCCTGCGCTTCGCCTATTGTTTCTGGTGGCGGGGTCAGCCATCGGCTTTGGGCTGATCCATTTTCCACAGGACGAACCGTGGGCAGCGGCGGCACATCTGGTGGCACCGCTGGCAGGTTCAACGCCAAATCTTCCTCGATCCTAACCCGAAGGTGATGAATGGACTGCTGCTTTTCCGTCAGGGCCTCGGCCATCAGCACCCGCAGGGCGGAATGTCGGGCGTAAAGTGCCGCACGGTGTGGGGGCGGAAGTTGGTCGTGAAGCGCGACGGGCGCATCAAGGACAAGAAGCACCTTTCGGCCGGAATCACTTGCGCGCAGGCAAAGGTCTTGAACGGCGCCCGCGATGGGGCCCGGATCAAGCGGGCCTAGCGCTTCAAAAGCATCCCGACGGATCAGAAGGCACGCGGCAGGCACAAGCGGAACCGACGCTTCTGCTGCGCCGCGGGTCCAATCCCTGATGGATGCGGCAAGGGTCGCATCGGGAATGGGTTCCATGGATTGGCGTTCGGCGCGCAGCGGATGGGCAGAGAATGGACCCGCCAAAGGCAAAGCCGAGGCAACCGCCGCCCTTGACCAGGTATCCAGGCTTCGGAACAGCGGGGGCAAGGTATCGGGCAGAACCGCAGCCTGGGCACAAAGCAACAGCAAGCGCGGTGCGCTGCCAGCACGAAGCGCAGCATTGCGGTCTTTGGCTTTGTGGACCTGGAACGGCAGGTCTTCAAGATTGGCAAGGTCAAGCCTTGTGGGCGACCCCACAATGGACACCCGATCAATCCATTCTTCACAATGCAGGGCAAGGCTCTCAAGACAGGCGCGCAAGTGGATCTGCGCATCGTCAGCCAAGATCACGACATCGCAAAGTTCCGGACCGCGGCCTTGCGGTGTGCCGCCCGCAGGCGTCGGAAGGTTGACTTCATCGGCATCCGACAGGCCAAGGGAGTCGATCAAGGCGACAAGCGCCGGATCATTTACAGACCGACCGAAAGCCTCCTGAAATTGTTTGCAGATTGCGCCCAGATTCGGGTTCGCTTCCGCAAGTTCGGCCAGACCGAAAAGACCGACTTCAAGATCACCGTTTGCAAGGACCGCATTGATTTCCAGCAGACGGACATCAACATCCTCTGACCTGACGCTGGGCGTCAGCGGTCCCAGGGCGGCAAGTGCGGCTGCAGGTCGACCCAGCAAAGTTTCGCAGCGCACAAGGATCTTGCGCGCCGTCAGGCTATTGGGGTCGTGGGAAAGCGCGGTCAGGGCATGCGCACGCGCCAGCCGGTAACACGTCAGCACAAGCGCGCTTGCCGCCAGATTTGACCAATGGACAGGGTCCAGCGGATTGATGTTGCACAGGATCCGAAACGCGGAATAGGCCCGCCGGTAACGCCCCCTCGAAAAGGCAAACATCCCCGCGTCGGCTAGCAGCTGTGCATCTTGCGGTCTGCGTGCCGTTGCGGCTTCAAAGCAGATCTCCTGCACCTCGGGACCCAGATCAAGCGCCTTGCACCGCGCAAGCGCCTGCCAGAAATCGGCCTCGGTCTTTGCGCCAGCCTTATGTGCAACGGCGTCTGCCAGCGCATGCCAAAGCAGACATTCTGCACGTCGGGGAAAGCCCGCTTGAAGCAGATCTTCGAAGCTTTCGAGGATCGGTCCCGAAGCACAGGTGTTCTGCGCCTCGGGCGGCATGCCACGTCCTGCCAGCAGACGGGCCAGGAGTTCGCGCGCCTGCGGCAGAAAATAGGCCGGTTCCTGCGCAAATTGGGCAAGATCATCCAGGTCGCGACCAATTTCCGCGATGGCCCTGCACAGCACAGGGATCAGTTCTGCGGCGGGCGCCCCTTGGGCGTGGCGATGCTTTGCACCGAAGTAAAGCGCGCATCCAAGCCAGGACGGTGATTTTGAAAAGTCCGGGATCTTCAAGGGGCGATGGCGTGATCCGGTTTGTTCGGGGTCAGCCGTCAAAGATCCCGAGGAGAGGTCAATCTGATAGTGATTCTTCGCCAGATCGCTCAGTGCCGCCCAAGCCTTTCCTGCGCGGTCGAACTTGCCAGTGTTGAGGGTGTCCTTGAAAAGCCGATAGCGCGCACCTCCCGCGACGTGATGATCGGGGTGTTCTGCCAAAAGCTCCAGATAGCCGATATAAGCGTCCCAGCCCTCGTTGACCGGGGCAAGTTCGGGAAGGGGGCGATGGGATGCCCATGCAAAAAGACGGGTCCCCGACATTTCCACCTTTACGTGGCGAAACCCGGCCTGATGCAGCAGATGTGCCAGTCCCATCCTGCTGCTCAAGAAATAGTGAAATCCCGGCGACAGACTGGCCAGCAGCGTGGTGGGATCGCACGTGGGGATGACCCCCTCTGCGGCCGGCGTCGTCAGGATCAGGATGCCGTCCTCGCTCAGACCGCCACTGATTTCGGCCAGAAATTCCTTCGGATGCAAAACATGCTCAAGGACTTCCGAGGCGAAAACATAGCGGAACCGCCCATCCAGCCCTGCCTTCAGCGGCGCATAGTAGCTGTGCCGGATATCGACGCCCAGTTTATCGCGTCCGATCCGACCATATTCCGAAGTTTCAAGGCCGACAGCCCGACCCAGCCCCGCCGTTTGCCAGAAGTGCGGGACAAATCCGAAACCGCAGCCCACGTCCAGCAGATGCCCCCCTTTGGGCCTCAACCGCAGAAGAGGTTCCAGCATCGCCATGAGTCCCGCGCCACTTTGCACGTAATGGTGCCAGTAATTCTCGGCAAAGCCTTGAAAGTCATAGCCGATGACAGGATCGTCCCCCGCATAGGACAGGCTCAGACACACCTCACAGCGGCAAAGATCAAGCCTGCCACCTTCTGTCGGCGCACCGGCCACGCGCAAAACCGGACCTTTGGCCGCACCACCGCACACCCGGCATGAGGTTTCGACAGTATCTTTCGTGTCGCACGGGAATTGAACCTGCACGTGGTGCCTCCGCCAGTTTGTTCTGTCTTTGCCTGTCGCGCGGCCTCTCGTTTGCCGCCGCAACGCAGCGTTGAAGGCTGCACACAGAGATCGGATCGGCGCAAGGTGCCGGACCAGGATCTTTGGGATACAAGACCTGCTGGCAAAGATCCGGCAAGCCCAGGGCAATCAACAAACCGCAGCGCAGTCTTGCGCCGTCGCTTCATGGCAGCAGACAAGACCCGTCAGACTTCGCGCCCTGTCGGGATTTGGGCGGACAGCTTCATCCTTACCCTGCACGTCGGGATCGGCCGCATGTCCGGTGCCACGTCGGGTTCAAGCAACCTTGCCCGGGCAAGATTGGCGGTGACCGCACTTGGCGCTGTGGCCCAGGATGCGAAGGGCCGGGGGATCTGCGCCCTGTTGACCGGGGCTCTTTGGTGTCAGGGATGATCCTGCGGATGTGTCTTCACCTTTTCAGCCAACAGCCCAAAGCGAATTGAATTTGCCCGGGCGGCACCTTATACACCCCACCCATGGCAATTTCCCAAAACCCCGTGACACCGCTGTCGCGCCGCGAGTCTTCCGGCGAAAGAGCAGCTCCTTTCCTGCCGATGAGCCGGGCCGAGATGTCGGCGCTTGGCTGGACGGAATGCGACATCATCCTTGTGACCGGGGATGCCTATGTCGACCATCCGAGCTTTGGCATGGCGATCATCGGTCGCCTTTTGGAATCCCAAGGGTTCCGCGTCGGCATCATTTCGCAGCCAGACTGGCAGTCGGCAGAGCCGTTCAAGGCTTTGGGACGGCCGCGCCTGTTCTTCGGCGTCACCGGCGGCAACATGGATTCGATGGTCAACCGCTACACCTCGGACCGTCGCTTGCGCCATGATGACGCCTACACGCCGGACGGTGACGGTGGCAAACGGCCGGACCGCTGCACGATCGTCTACACCCAGCGTTGCCGCGAGGCTTTCAAGGATGTGCCGGTGATCCTGGGCGGCATCGAGGCCTCGCTGCGCCGCATTGCCCACTATGACTATTGGTCCGACAAGGTGCGCCGCTCGATCCTTGCGGATGCCAAGGCCGACTTGCTGCTGTACGGCAATGCCGAGCGCGCCGTGGTCGAGGTGGCCAAGCGCATGGCGGCAGGCGAGAAGGCCCGCGAGATCTGCGATGTCCGGGGCGTGGCCCTGTTCCGGCCCGTGCCGGAAGGCTACATCGAACTGCCTGCCGATGATCTGGACTCGCCGGACGAGGGCGCCACCCGCGTGCCCGGCAACACGGTCATCCGCCTTCCGTCTTGCGAGACGGTCGAGGTCGACAAGGAAGCCTATGCCCGCGCCTCGCGCGTCCTGCACCGCGAAGCCAATCCCGGCAACGCCCGCCCGCTGGTACAACGCCACGCCGACCGTGACCTGTGGCTGAACCCGCCGCCGATCCCGCTGACCTCTGACGAGATGGACGCGGTTTACGACCTGCCCTACGCCCGTGCCCCGCACCCATCCTATGGCGATGCCAAGATCCCGGCTTGGGACATGATCAAGGCTTCGGTCACCGTGATGCGCGGCTGTTTCGGTGGCTGCACCTTCTGTTCGATCACCGAACACGAGGGGCGGATCATCCAAAGCCGCTCTGAAGCCTCTATCCTGCGCGAGATCGAGTTGATCCGCGACAAGACCCCGGGCTTTGCGGGCGTGATCTCGGATATCGGCGGGCCCACGGCCAACATGTACCGCATGGCCTGCAAGGACCCCAACATCGAGAAGGCCTGCCGTTTGCCTTCCTGCGTGTTCCCCGACATCTGCCCGAACCTGAACACCAGCCATGACGCGCTGATCAGCCTCTACCGCAAGGTGCGTGAGGTGAAGGGCATCAAGAAGGTCATGGTGGCGTCCGGCGTGCGCTATGATCTGGCGGTCAAGTCCCCGGAATACATCAAGGAACTGGTCACCCACCATGTCGGCGGCTATCTGAAGATCGCGCCCGAACATACCGAGCGCGGCCCGCTGGACGTGATGATGAAGCCGGGCATCGGCACCTATGACCGCTTCAAGGAGATGTTTGACGCGGCGGCCAAGGAAGCGGGGAAGAAGTACTACCTGATCCCCTATTTCATCGCAGCCCACCCCGGCACGACAGATGAGGACATGCTGAACCTCGCCCTGTGGCTGAAGAAGAACAAGTACCGCGCCGATCAGGTGCAGACATTCCTGCCCTCGCCCATGGCGACGGCGACGGCCATGTATCACACGGGCGTCAATACATTGAAGGGCGTCCGGCGCGGGGCCTCTGAAAAGGTCGACACGGTGCGCGGCGGGCGGCAGCGTCGGCTGCACAAAGCCTTCCTGCGCTATCACGACCCCGAGAACTGGCCACTTCTGCGAGAGGCCTTGAAAGACATGGGCCGCGCCGATCTGATTGGCCCGCGCCCCGAGCAGCTGGTGCCCGTCCATCAGCCGATGGGAACCGGGGACGCCAAGAAGCGCCCCACGCGCCTCAACTTCCGGGGGCAGAAGTTCACCACCAAAGGCGTGCCCTTGCCGAAGCCGTAAATCAGGCGCCGTCCTGCGGGCGGGCGGGGGCCAAGACCTCGCGCTGCAGGATGGCGGCGAAGAAGCCGTCTGTGCCATGGCGGGCCGGCGTCAGGGACAGGTGGGCGTCGTCGCCCGCCAGCTGTGGCGCAGCCTCGTGCAGCGGCACGACTGAAAAGGCCGGATGCGCGGCAAGAAAGGCCGCCACCTGGGCCTCATTCTCTTCGGTCAGCATCGAGCAGGTCGCATAAACCAGCCTGCCGCCCGGCTTTACCAGACGCGCAGCACTGGCAAGGATGCGGGCCTGCAGCGCCACAAGCCCTTGCAACCCCAACTCCGGTGCACGCCAGCGGGCATCGGGATTGCGCCGCCAAGTGCCGGTGCCGCTGCACGGCGCATCGACCAGAACGCGGTCGTAACCACCCTTGTGGCGTTTGACCCATCGGTCGGTTTCAGAGGCCAAAACCCGCGTCTCCACATTGTGCAGGCCGGCTTGGCGCAAGCGCTCGGCGCAGCGCTTCAGACGCGCCTCGTTGACATCACAAGCGACGACATGGCCCCGGTTGGCCATCTGCGCGGCGATGGCCAAAGTCTTGCCACCCGCACCGGCGCAGAAATCGACCACGCGCTCTCCGGGCTTGGCATCAACCAGTTGTGCCACAAGCTGCGAGCCTTCGTCCTGAATCTCGATCTCGCCGGTCTTCAGCCCCGGCAGGCGCGCCAGCGACAGGCGTTCGCGCACACGGATGCCATGGGGCGAAAGCCGTGTGACCTCTGCCGGCAGGCCAAGGGCTTTCAACTCCCGCAGCACGGCTTCGCGGGTCGCTTTCACGGGATTGACCCGCAGATCCAGCGGCGGCGGCGTCAGGGTTGCCGCCATTTCGGCCCCGAAAGCCTCGCCAAAGCGGCGCCGAAGCGGGTCCATCGCCCAATCCGGACATTCCAGGCGCACCTCGTCGGGCATGGCAGGATGGACCATCGTACCGCCGCGCAACTTGGTCAGCAGACCGTGTTCAACCTCCGTCAGGGCGGCAGCCCCCTCGAACAGGCGCTTGATCTGGTCAGGTGTCTTGCCATCCGCGAGTGTCAGCCACGCCAGAAGTCTGGCGCGCGGCGTGTCACGCCCCCCGTGCTGTTCCAGCCACCAGCCCAGCCGTGCCCGATGCCGCAGCAGGGTATACAGCAGGTCCAGCACCGCACCCCGGTCCGTGTCATCAATGTCGCGCCGGGTACGGAAAAAGCCCGACGTGACAGCGTCCGCCGGTCGGGCAGCGCTTTCCACGTCAGACAGAAGATCAAGGGTGGCTTGCAGGCGAGCGGCAGGGGTCACGGGTGAAACGGCCAGATTGAAAACACGGTGGGACAGGCGCAGGACGGGATCCGGATGACTGGCTGCACCTTTTTGCCAGTCCCGGCGGGCTTGCGGCCCGCGTGGCGTCTTTACCGGGAACCATCACCTTTGCAAACCGGCATTCATGCCATCCCTGGCCCATGGATCGCGCAAAGCAGGGCTTGCCCCGTGGGACCGACGCCCGACCGTTGCCAAACCACCCCAACCGACCTCATGGCGCGAGCCCGACGACAAGGACGGCACCAGATCACGAAAGGTCCGCGCGGGCCTCTGCGTCGATCTCGTTCAGGATCTGGCGAACATACCGGATCTGCGCGACCGCCTCCGCCTTTTCCTGCGTCAGGCGGGCCGGCAGGGATTCGTCCGGCGCCAGCAAGGTGGTCGAGGCGGCGCGCGGTGGGATGACAGGATCGTCGGGATCGGTAGGAAAACGATAGGCCGGGGCGAACATCCCGTTCTCTTCCTCGCAGGCAAAAGCGCGGACCTGCGGTGTTTCCCCCAGCAGCAAAAGTCTGGTCAGCAGTCCCTTGAAGTCAATGTCGCCCTCGCCCGACCGGCAGGCCAGGTGGGCGAAGCCACCGCGATCCGGCAGGATTTTGGCATCCTTGATGTGGACGTCGGTCACATACGGCGCCATTTGCGCCAAGGCTGCCTCCGGCGTCTCGAAAGCATTGATCATGTTGGCAAAATCAAACAGAAGCGTCAGACGCGGATTTTGCACCGCTTGCAGGATCGCCACCAGTTCCTGCGATTTCAGGTCCTCGTGCTGCTCCAGCAGGAAGTCTAGCCTGCCCTCGGGGTCCAGCGCGGGCAAGCGGCGCAAATCGGCGATGGTCTGGGCTATGACCCGTGAGACCGGGCCCGCATGACGCGGATAGCAGCGGACCGAGGTGGCCCCGGTGTCCTTCGCCACGTCAATCGCCGCGCGCAGCGTATCTTCGTCAGTGGCCGAGGTTTCGATATGGATCTTCAGATCAAGCGATTTGGCCATCTTGCCAAAGACGGCACGCATGGCAACCGCATGCAGAAGCGAACGCTCTTCGCCGTCTTCGACATGGATCTTAACGCCCGCCATCCCGTGCCGGTGGGCGAATTGCAGAAAGTCGCAAGGCGTGGCATCGCCCAGCCGGAAGTTCAGATGCCAGGCATAAGCATGGGCGAAAAGCCGGATGCCCTTGATGCGGTCCAGCAGGCGGGCGGCGTCGTTGTGGTTCAAGGGGCACTCCTTTGGCGGGTCCATTCTTCACGCGGACACGGGTCAAACGCAATGTTGAAGCAATGCCCTCCGGGGATCGGGAAGCGCCTGACGCAGCGGGGCTGATGGGGTGAAGGCCCACAGACAGCGGCGCGCCGGGAAGGCGCAAGCCGCCCCTGATTGATCATATCCCGCGCGGCGTCGCCGGTTCCGCAAGATCAAGAACTTCGACGGACAGGACCGTGGGCAAGTGACGCGCGATCTCTTGCCACGTCTCGCCCTCGTCCAGACTTGCGAAAACCGACCCGCTGTTGGTGCCGAAGTAGATGCCAGCCGGTTCGCGGGTGTCACCGGCCATCGCCTGCCGCAAAACGGTGAAGAAGCAGGAGTCCTGCGGCAGGCCATCGCGCAGCGCCGTCCAGCTCTGCCCCGCGTCGCGTGATCTCCAAACCGCCGCCGCCGCATCCGGGGGAAAGCGACCAGCGCCATCGCCATTCAACGGCAGCGTCCAGATCGTGGCGGGGTCGCGCGGATGCACCCGGATCGGAAAGCCGAAGGTCGAGGGCAATCCCGCCGTGATATCCTCCCAACTGCGCCCGCCATCCGAGGAACGCCAGACCCCGTGGTGGTTCTGCTGATACAACACATCCTCGGTCCCCGGCGCGCGCATCATGTTGTGCACGCAATGCCCGGTTTCGCCGTTGCGCGGGGCTGCCGGATGATCGTGATGCGCGCAGGCCTCGGCGTTGGACAGCCGGTTGCGGCGCTCCCATGTCACACCGCCATCTTCGCTGGCGAATACACCCGCCGCCGATATTCCAACCCATACCTTTTTCGGATCGAACGGGCTCACAAGAATCGTGTGCAGCACCAGACCGGCCGCCCCGCCGTCCCAATTGCCGGCCGATGGATGGTCGGTCAGACCCTCGACCTTGGTCCAGGTTTTTCCGCCATCCTGGCTTTGCAGCAGACTGGCCGGTTTGGTTCCGGCGTGCAGCGTGCCGTGGGCGTGGTTCAGCGACCAGATCTGCGAAAACTCGGACGCGAAGGGCGGGGCCTCACCTGTCCAGCCGATCATCTTGGCGAAACCCGGGTCATTGGCGGCCCATTCGTCCATCTTGCCGGTCGTCAGCTTCACAACGTGCCATGACGCGCCGCCGTCCGCCGAGTGCCAGACGCCGGCACCATGCCAATCGCCGCCACCTCCGGCCCAAATGTTGCCCGTTTCAGGGTCGCCGATGATGTGATTGATCGGCCAGCCGTTGCAATGCGGCCCCGTGACCTTCCAGCCGCCGCGATCAGGTCCGCCAGACAGAAGAAAAGCACCTTTCGTGGTGCCGACAAGGATCGTGATGCCGCCAGTCGCCATGAGATTGCCTCACACCCGCCTCATGCGAAACGATATCACGGCCCCCTTCGGGCTGCATAGGGAGGAGTTTGGCAAATTTCAGGACCCCCAATCGCTCTGCCCGGGATGGCGACCTCAGACTGCTCCCTGAAGGGCCATGTCCTGCGGCCGGCACAGGCGCGGCTTGTCTTCCGCCGCAAGCGCAGCGTGTCGATCTGGAAACCCGATGTCGTATGAGACTGCAGTTTTCAGCCACGGCAAGGGTCACCGCTGCGGCATCGGCATCGGCTCCCATGAGTGTGGCGGTTGATTTTGTTCTGGTTATGTTCTATATATGAAAGCCAACCAGACAGGGAGTTCCCCGATGGAAGACATGACCTTTTCCCTGCCCGCAACGCCCAAGCAGATCGCCTATGCGCGCGCGCTGGCTTTGCGGAACCAGACGCTGCTCCCTTGGGACGTCCAGCAGGATCGCCGCACCCTAAGTTCCTGGATCGACGCGCAGGCGCGGTTGACGCCCAGTTCTGCCCTCGACAGCCTGCCGTCCTCCAAACAGGTGGCCTTCGCCGAGCGTTTGGCCCGCATCAAGCGGCGCGCCGTGCCAGAGGAATGCTTTCGCGACAAGGGTCTGATGGCGAAGTGGATCGACGGGAATCGGTGACAGGGGACGCTGCCGCAATCGGGGCGTGTGCGACCAAGCGCGCCGCAGTCGACACGCGGGCTTTGGCGCAGATTGCAGCATCGTCGGCCTATCCCGGCCGCTCCCCCTGGCGCGAGGCGGGGATGACGCCTGTCATTTCGCACCCGCCTTGGGTTCGGTGATGGCGTTGTGATCGACCAGGTTCCAGGCCATCCCCTCGTTCCGATAGATGCGCTTGGCCAGGCGCGGATAGTCACCCACATCATGCGCGCGCCTTTCTCCGGCCACCAGACAGCGCAGGACTGCCGTGCCCGTGTTGCGGATCGAATGGGCCAGACCGCCCTTGCGATAGCCCAGGAAATCCCCCGCCTTGACAGCAAAGGCCGCGTCCCCAATCAGCGCCGTCGCCTCTCCGGACAGGATGTACAGGCATTCATCCTCGTGGTGGTGCAGATGATGCTCGGTCGTCTCATGGCCGGGTTCCACCTCGATCAGATGGAAACCCATGCCCGTCAGCCCGGTCAGATCGCCCAGGGATGTGTTGACCCGGCGGGCATTGGGGTTCAGGAAATGCGTCTTGCGTAGACCTTCGGTCGCGGCAATCTCTTCGGCGGTCAGCAGATAGCCCTTCATGGTCAGCGCCCGTAGCTGACGGTGACGCTGGCACGGGCCAGGGCACCAGAGTTGGCAAAATAGCCCACCATCGCGGCAGAGGCCGTCTGGTCCAGCGGCAGGGTTGCAGCCGGCATGGCGAAGACCGTGACGATGTAGTGATGCGTGCTGCCTTGCGGCGGACAAGCGCCATCATAGCTGTTGTGCGAAAAATCGTTGCGCGCGGTCACCGCACCCTGCGGCATGCCGCCGTCGGCGCCCTCCGTCAGCCCCGTCACATCGGCTGGGATGTTGAAGGCCGACCAATGCCACAGACCGGACCCAGTCGGCGCATCGGGGTCATAGACGGTCACGACAAAGCTTTTCGTCTCAGGGGGCGCACCACTCCAGGCCAGTTCCGGAGACCGGTTCTCACCCGTGCAGCCAAAGCCCGACAGCAGCTGAGCAGGCTGAAAGCGGCCCTCCACGACACCGGGCAGGGCCAGTGTCATGTCAGCCAAGGCGGGCGAGGCAAGGAGAATAAGCGGCAGGGCATGGCGCATGGGGCAGGACCTTGTGTGGGAATGCACTCATCCTAGCCCCCTGCCCCATTCGATGCCGTGCCGCAGGGATCGACTTTCGTGCCGATCCGATCAATCCGGCCTCCGGCTGCGGATGTCCGAAGGCAACAGGCCAAACCGCTTGCGAAACCGCACGGCGAAGCGCGAGGGGCAGGCATAGCCCACATCCAGCGCAACCCGGGTGACCGACAGGTCAGAGGCTTGCAGCAGCGTCAGCGCCTGCCCCATCCGCACATCGGTCAGAAGCGCGCTGAACGTGGTGCCCTCCTGAGCCAGATGGCGGCGCAATGTGGGCTCGCTGACGGCCAGGGCTCTGGCAGCTTCGGGCGCGCGCCATGCGCGGTCGGGGGCACCGGCCAGCAGGGCCCGCAAACGGTCCGCCAGCGACGCGGGGCGCAGGCGGCCAAAGCCGATCCCCTCCTCGCCCAGCCACATCAGCACCTCCCGCAGGGCATGGGTTTTCAGGCGCTGCGGGACCTGCGGGTCCTGCGCAAAGCTGATCGCCCGATCGAAGGCCGCCAGCGTCGTAGCCCGCACCGTGGCGCGCAGGGCATCGCCGCCACCGGCTTCGGCCACGGCCAGACTTTCGGGGAGGACCAGAAGCTGGGCAGCGTAGGGGGCTTGGCCTTCGGGACAGTTCTCGATGGTCATCGACAGGCGCGGGGCCATGACGGCAAGGGCGCCTGCGGGGATCTCCAGCATCCGGGTGCCGACCTGCACCCGCTTCACCCCGCTTTGAACCCGGATCAGCGCGCAGGCACCATTGTGGACCGCACGAAACGTCGCCCGGCGGAACTGGCGGATCGAAAGGGCGATGGGCGATTCCATGCTGCGCTCCGGTGCGACGACGGCAAGAGAGGCGAAAGCGGGAACCTGTGCAAGGCGCGCAGCGACAAGGCCGGTTTGCACGGTCAGCAGAGCATCGCCGCCAGAACCCGCGCCGCCTGCCCCTGCGTCAGGGCATGGCCCGGATCGCGATGGACCCGAATGGCCGAAAACGCCTGTGGATCAGGGGCGCAACCGGTAAGATCGCGTATCCTCTGATGGCTGCGCAGTCCGGTGGCTGCGTGGGCGTGCATTTCTTGCACCGGCGGTCGCTTGTGACACCGTGTGGCGCGACCTTGCCCCCCCAGCCTTCGTTCAGCTGACGGCACGAACCGAATAGTCCGGCGTTCCATCCCAGACCAGGTCCCAGGACGCGCCCGGACGCACGTTCTGGATCGCACCGGGTTCAAAGCACACCAGACAGTTCCCGCCCGGGGCGGGCGCGCGGACAGAAGGATAAATCAGGCCCCGAGAGCCTGCCCGCCGCAAGTGCTCGGCAAGGCTTTGACCCTCCGGATAGCCAATGGCCGTGTCGGGGTTCAGCGCCGCATGGCCCGGCTCATCGGTCATGTCGTCAAACACACCAATGAAATCCGCAAGGATTTCGACATAGCGGGCGCGATCGGTAAAACTCCCGGTGAAGCCCAACTCTCGGGTCCTGTGCCAAGCCACTTCGGCGACAGAGACCATGACATCCCAAGCACAATACCAAGCCCCCCGCTCTTGCGCATTGAAGCGGTTGCCGCCCGCGCGGGTGTAGGTGAAGGCCGCGTTGACATGAGTGTCACCGTAGATGCGCAGATCCCGACTGCGCCGCCGCCACGCAAGTTCGCGCGGGTCAAGGTGGGGGTTGCGGCCACGCTCGGCCAGAAGCCGGGCACTGGTCAGGCCTTCAATCTCGGCAAGGATCTCCATTTCGTCATCGGAATCGACCAGCCCGCGCAGTGACGGCGGCTTGTGCCAGGTGGCAGGCAGCAGGCGCACCAATGCCCGATCCGAAATCTCGATCCGCCTCATGCGCCCCCCCGCAGGGCATCCAGATAGGTTCGGACGGACAGAATCTGCGGCAAGCCACCGTCGATCACCGTGTCGATCGGCCGACTTCCGCCAAACAACGGGCCAGTGTTCGGTCGGGTGAACCAGGTCCGGGCAAGTGCTGCTGAAAAGTAAAGTTCCAGCGACTTGTAAATCCCAATCACCGCGCTGAGGCGCAGCAGTTGGTCCTTGGTCAGCTCGCCGGCAAAGTCGGGCTTCTTGGCGCGCTTCCAGGTGCTTTCCGACATATCCGCCAAAGCCGCCGCCTCCCTGAGGCTGAGGGACCATGCATCCACAACACGCGCATAGGCCTTCAAGGCGACGGCGTTGATCTCAGCAGGGTGTCGGGTCTTGACAGCCATGGGCATTGGCGTCTCCTCAATCACCAATATAGATCATATGATTCCTTAGTAAAGGTCATATGACCTTTTGCCCTTCGGTTGCGGATTCTCTTTGCAGCGCGCCCAGCAGACCTTATCCCGCATGTCTGAAGGATGCGGGTCTGGCAGGTTGAAACGCGACCGGGCGCTTACTCTGCCTGCCGCCGCGTCTGCAGCATGTTCAGCTTGCGCCAGCGCGGATCACCTGAGACTTCGGTCCCGATCCAGTCCGGCAGCGCGACTGGGTGGTCGGCATCGGGCAGTTCAACCTCGGCCAGAATGACGCCGTCCAGAGGGGCGTCATATTCGTCGATCTCCCAAAGCAGATCACCCTGCGGTACAAGATGGCGGGTCTTGGACAGGATGCGGCCCTCGCAGTGGTGATCCAGCAGCATCTGCGCCTGTGCATGATCCAGCGGCAGTTCCAGTTCTTCGCGGGACAACCCGGCACGACGGCCTTTGAAGGTCAGGGTGGCTTGCCCGTCACACAGTCGCACGCGCAGTTTGCAGCCATCGGCGTTCATCAACAGACCGTCGAGGATCTTTTGGGTCCGCACCACGCGCTGACGCCAATCTTGCGAGGCTGTCAGGAATTTCCGTTCGATTTCAACAGGCACGCTCTTGTTCTTCTCTGCCGTAGGCGCTTGGCGCCGGACCGTCCTGCCCGGCATGTGCAGAAGCGTTATTCGATATTCATCGAGGCGTCATGCAGTTGTTGCAAACGCAACGCATCAGGGGGCCGTGACGTCGCAGCAACGGAGACCCGCGTGACCCCCGGCCGGTTCGAGACCCGCATGAGCACACAGCTGGCGCAAATGTCGCTGAGCGAACAGCGTCTGGCGCGGGCGATTGCCTTGCAGAAAGACCGCGTGGTTCTGGCCTCGGCGGCGCAGATCGCCGAGATGGCGGGCACCAGTGACGCCACCTTGCTGCGCATGATGCGGGGCTTGGGTTATGACTCGCTGGCGGAACTGCGCGAGGATCTGCTGGCCGATCTGACCGGAGGCTCGGCCCCCTCGCTGCGCATGCAGATGACGATCGAAGAGGCGGGCAGCGACCCGGCCCGACTTCTGGCCCATGTGGTGGGCATTCAGGAAGACCACCTCGCCGCCCTGCGCAACCCTGCGCTGGCCGAGGCTTATGGCCGCGCTTTGGACCTGCTGGCTGGCGCCGCGACAGTGCATGTCTTCGGCCTTGGACCCTCGGGCGCCATGGCAGAGTATCTGGCCCTGCAATTGGGCCGCGTGGGCCTTCCCGCCCGCGCCCTGCGGCAAAGCGGCATCGGGTTGGCCGATCAGATCTTGGGCCAGCGGGCCGGGGACGTGCTGGTCCTGATCGCCTATGCGCCGCTTTACCGCGAGGTCCGCGTGGCGCTGGAGCGGGCCGAAGGCCTTGGCCTGCCGATCGTGCTCATCTCGGACAGCCTTGGTCCGGTTCTGGAAGGCCGCGTCGCTGTTACCCTGGATGTGCCGCGTGGCAGGTCCGAACACCTGGCCCTGCATTCCGCCACGCTCGTGATGATCGAGGCGCTGGTGCTGGGCCTGTCCGCCCGCAACCGGGAACGCGCGCTGGATGCGCTGGATGACTTTGCCAGCCTGCGCGCCGCCCTCGACAGCAGCTGGACAAAACGCGGCACCCGTCGCCGCAAGATTTCCGAAACCTCCCCTGCGGCACATCTGCCGCCCTCGCCCTGAAGGAAAGTCCGATGATGAAACACGCGTCCCTTGGCCTTGCTTTGCTTTTGTCCACCGCAGCCCTGCCCGCGGCTGCCGCTGATCTGGTGCTCTATGATGCGCTTGATTTCGCGGGTCCGGTGACCGCAGCCTTCACCAAGGCCACCGGCTTGACCGTCGATGTGGTCGAACCCGGCTCGACCGGCGAAACCCTGGGCAAGATCGCGGCCGAGGGCAACAATCCGCAGTTCGACATCCTCTGGGTCGATGGCTCGGCGGTGTTCGAACGTCTGATGCAGGATGGCTCTGTGCAGGCAATCCCGGCGGATGTGGCCGGGACGATCAAGTTCAACGATCTGGGCAAAACCCTGACGCCCGCCAACCTCGCCTTCATCCCGACCGGGGCTTCGACCACGGGCATTGAAGTGAACACCAAGAAGGTCGCCGCTGCCGATTATCCGAAGTCCTGGGCCGATCTGGCGAAGTTCGCCGGTGCCGTCGCCGCCAAGGACCCGAACCTGTCCGGACCGGCCTATCAGTGGCTGGCGGGCTTCTTCCAGACCAATGGCGTCGACGCGGGCAAAGCCCTGCTGGCGCAGGTGCTGACCAACAAGGACCTGTCGGGTCTGGGCTCGGGCGGCAAGATCAACAAGGCCGTGCTGACCGGAGACGCATCGGTTGGCATCAATCAGGACAGCTCGATCATTGCCAAGCAGGTCGCTGGCGAGCCGGTTGCAGTCGTCTACCCCTCCGAAGGCTCAGTCGCCCTGCCCGAGGGTTTGGGCATCGGCGCCAAGTCGCAGCACATGGACGCCGTCAAGAAGTTCATCGCCTTCGTGACCTCGTCCGAGGGTCAGGCCGCCATGCAGGATGGCGACGACACCGACTTCTTCTTCATCCCCGTCATCGACGGCGTGAAGCCGAAAGCCGAACGTCCCGCCATCACCTTCATCACGCTGGACGACAAGACCGCCTCTGACCACGAGACCGAGTGGAAGCAGTGGTACAAAGACACCTTCGTTCCGCAATGATCGGCGCATGACCCTGTCAGATACCCAAGGCGCGGCTTTGGCCCGCATGCAAACACCCCGGCGGCTTGCGCTGCCGGGGTGGATCGCCATGGCGGCGGTGGATCTGCCGATCCTCGGCGTCTTTGGCCTGCTGATCGTGCTGCCCTTGCTGATGGTGCTGGCGCAAGCCGTGATGCCAGCTCTCTTTGACCCTCAGGCGCCGGGCTTCGGCATCGACCTCTCCCCGCTGCAACGCGCGCTTTTCGCACCGCGTGTGCTGCGGTCGATCTTCCATTCCGTCGAACTGGGCGCCGCCGTCGCCCTAACCGCCACCGTCACCGGAGGCCTCTTCGCCGCCCTCACCCAACGCTTTCGCCTGCCTTTGCGGGCGCTTTACTCCCCGGTGCCGTGGCTCGTATTCCTGACGCCGGGCTATCTGAAAGCCCTCGCCTGGGTGCTGCTGATGGCACCCGGAGGCTACCTCGCGCAGCTTGGCGTCCTGCCGCACTGGGCCTCGGATGCCTTCTTCGGACTGGGCGGGCTGGTCTTTGTCCACACCCTCAGCCTGTTCCCCCTGCCCGCCTTCATCCTCGGCTCGGCTCTGGCCGGCTTGGGGCAGGATGTCGAGGATGCCGCCCGCATGGCCGGTGCCGGCACCTGGCGCATCTGGCTGCGGATCAACCTGCCGCTTCTGCTGCCCGCCATTGCCCTGTCCCTGATCGCCACCTTTGCCGAGGTTCTGTCAGACTTCGGCCTTGCCGCCACCATCGCCCACTCATCCGGCTTTGGCGTCCTGACCTATGGCATCTATGCCGCCGCCTCCGACTACCCCGTCGATTTCCCATTGGCCGGGGCCGAGGCGCTGGTGCTGCTCGTCCTGATCCTGCTGGTGACGTTGGGCGACCGCTTGCTGCGCCGCCAAGGGGCCCTGCGCCTGATTTCAGGCCGCAGCCGCCACAGCCTGCCCCGCGAGCCCGGCCCCACGGCGCGCTGGGGTCTGGCCGGCGTGGCCGTGCTGATCGGCGTGCTGGCGATCTGGCTGCCGCTGTGCGTCATCCTGATCCGCACCTTCACCGCCACCCTAGGCCACGGGCTGGAAGCCTCCAACTTCACCCTGCAAAACCTGGCCCAAACCCTGACCCCCGGCGCCCCGGCGCTGCAGGCGATGGGCCGCAGCTTCCTTTATGCCGCGCTGACCGCGCTCATCGCGTCCACCATTGCCTTGACCCTTGCCGCACGGCTGGACCGGGCCGGGCCGAACCTGAAGGCGGCGGTCACGGGCATGGCCTTGGGCACCATCGCCATCCCCGGCATCGTGCTGGCATTTGGTTATATCCTCGTCTGGAACCGCCTGCCGGTCTTCCGCGACTGGCCGTTTCCGCATTACGGGCAGGCGTCCCTGCTGGTGACAGGCTATGTCGCCGCAGCCCTGCCCTATTGCCTGATCATCATCCTGACCGCCGTCGGCCAACTGGCCCCCAGCCTGACCGACAGCGCCCGTCTGCACGGCCACGGGCCGATAGCGCGGCTGGTGAAGGTGGTGCTGCCCTTGGTCTTGCTCTCGGTGATCACCGCTGTGCTGCTGACCTTCATCCGCACGGTCTTTGAACTGCCGGTCTCGCAACTGGTGGTCCCGCAAACCGGCAGCCCGGTGCCGCCCTATGTCGTGCGGCTGCTGGGCCACGATGACGACGGCCTCGCCTCGGCCCTCGCCCTCGTCTGCATGGTCGGCGCCGGAGGCTTGGCCGGTCTTGGCTGGCTGGTGGCGCGCAAACACCTGACCTTTGCCCAAAAGGACCCTGCGGCATGACCACCGCCCTGATCTGCGAAGCCGTGGAAAAGCGCCTTGGCACCAAACCCATCCTGCGCGCGCTGGACCTAAGCGTCAGGACCGGAGAGGTCGTCTCGCTGCTGGGCGCCTCCGGCTCTGGCAAGACCACGCTTCTGCGGGCCATCGCCGGGCTGAACCATCCCGACACCGGGCGCATCGTGCTGAACGGGGCCGAGGTTTTTGGCACCGGCCGTGTGGTGCCGCCCGAAAAGCGCCAGATCGGCATGGTGTTTCAGGACTATGCCCTGTGGCCCCACATGACCGTCGCCGGCAATCTGGGCTTTGCCCTTGCCACCCAGCGCCTGCCCGCCGCCGAGGCCGAGGCCCGCATCGCCCATGCGCTGGAGGTGACGCGCCTTTCCCCCTTCCGCGACCGCATGCCCGCCGCCCTGTCCGGCGGCCAGCAGCAGCGCGTCGCCATCGCCCGCTGCCTTGCCGCGCGCCCACTCCTGATGCTGTTTGACGAACCGCTGTCCAACCTCGATGCCGCCTTGCGCGAGGACCTGCGGACCGAGATGATGGATCTGGTCCGCCGCGAGGGCATCACCGTGCTTTACGTCACCCATGATCAGGCCGAGGCGATGGCGGTCTCCGACCGCATCGCCGTGATGCGCGCCGGAGAGATCGCGCAGCTGGATACGCCCGAAACCCTGTACAACGCCCCCGCCACGCCGTTTGTCGCCAGCTTCATCGGCGGCTTCTCCCTGCTTTCCGGCATGGGCGACGCGGGGGCCTTCCGCATCGCGGACCAGACCCTGACCCTGCCCGCGCCCTCAGGCCCCGCCGTTCTGGTGATCCGGCCCGAGGATGCCCGCCCCGCCACCGATCATCCCGCGACACGGTTGCACGCCCACGTGCAAAGCGCCGCCTATCAGGGCCGCTGCTGGCGTCTGACGGTTGCCATCGCGGGCCAAAGCGTCCGGCTTGACTGGCCTTGTGGCGCCACACCGGGCGACTGGCTGGATTTCTCGCTTCCGCCCGACCGCTGCCGCCTTTTACCGGTTGACCCGGTACAAACTCTCAAGGATGCCTGACGCATGACATGGACCGCCCTACTGCCCACCATCACCGCCGCCTTCCTCGCCTCCTTGGTCGAGGTGGTCGAGGCTTTCACCATCGTCCTCGCCGTCGGCCTGACCCGAGGCTGGCGCCCGGCCTTCACCGGCTCGGCCGCAGCGCTGGCCTTGCTGGTGCTGATCGTGCTGATCTTCGGGCCGCTGCTGGCGCTGATCCCGATCGCCGTGCTGCAATTCACCGTGGGCACGCTTCTGATCCTGTTCGGCCTGCGCTGGCTGCGCAAAGCGATCCTGCGGTCGGCAGGCTGGATCGCCCTGCATGATGAGGCGGCGGAATTCGCCAAGGAAACCAACGAGTTGAAGGCTTTGGCCGCCGAGCGTCGCGCCGATTTCCTCGCTGGCCTCGCTGCCTTCAAGGCCGTGCTGCTGGAGGGGGTCGAGGTCGTCTTCATCGTCATCGCCGTCGGCACCGCGCATGGCCAGACCTTCTGGGCCGGCATGGGCGCCTTGGCCGCCGTGATCCTCGTGGCGCTGGTCGGCATGGCCGTGCATCGCCCGTTGGTGCAGGTCCCGGAAAACACGCTGAAATTCGTCGTTGGCCTGATGCTGTCGTCCTTCGGCGTGTTCTGGACAGGCGAGGGCCTGGGGGCAGACTGGCCTGGCGCCGATCTGGCGTTGGTTGGACTCTTCGCGGTGTTCCTGGTGTTTGCCTTGATCGCCGTGCGCCTGCTTGCAAAACCGCTGAAAGGGGTGACAGCATGAACCTGCTGAAGATCATCTGGGACGAAACCTTCGGCATGTTCGTCGATGACGGTGCCTTGGCGCTGCAGGCCGTGCTGCTGATCGCCGGGGTCGCCGGGGCGGTCAAGCTTCTGGGCATCTCGCCCTTGGTGGGGGCGGGGTTGCTGCTGGTCGGATGCCTTGCCGCACTGGCGCTGAGCCTGCTGCGCAAGACCCGCCGCTGACCAAAGGTCTGTGGCTGGCGGATGGCCCGGTCGCCAAGCGGCCGGGCGTCCGCTTTCGTGACGCCTCGGCAAACGGCCAGACGGCGCCGCCTTTCGCTGACAAGCTGAAGGCCCAAGCCGTTGTCCGCCAAGGATGTGCGGGACATGTCCCGGCAAGCCTTGGCGGGCCGCAATCATCCACCGGCCGCAATGATACCCTTGCGGCGGATCGGGCGGGCAATCCGCCGCGCCCCGGTGTTATTGCAGCAGAAGGATCTCGTTCGCGGGGATGCCCAGACGGACTTCTTGGCCGACATCAGGCAACGATCCGCCACTGCGGTTGAAGCAATCGATGCCCAGCGTGACATCCTTGGCCATTTCGGCGCGAAAGCGCACGATGGCACCCAGAAATTCGCGTGTGATCAAGCGACCGGCAAAGGTCTGCTGCAACGCGGCTTCGCCGGGGGCCAGCAGCCGCAAAGCCTCGGGACGGAAGGCGAGTGTTACCGCGCTGCCCGTGTCTTGCGGGACGACGCGGCCCAGAGTGATCGGGCCGATGGCGGTGTCGACCCGGCCCGTGGCGGGATCGCGCAGGGTGGCGGGCAGCAGGTTCAGGGCCCCGATGAATTCGGCAACAAAGCGGCTGGCGGGGCGGTTGTAGATCTGGTCGGGCGTGCCGATCTGCTCGGCCCGGCCACCGTTCATCACGACCACCCGGTCTGACATTGCCATCGCCTCTTCCTGATCGTGGGTGACGAACAGGGTGGTGATGCCCAACTCGCGCTGGATCGCCCGGATTTCACCGCGCAGGGCAACGCGGATCTTGGCATCCAAGGCAGACAACGGTTCATCCAGCAACAGCACGCGGGGCCGGGGGGCAATGGCGCGGGCCAAAGCCACGCGCTGCTGTTGGCCGCCCGACAGCTGATAAGGATAGCGCCCGCCAAAGCCGGTCAAGCCGACCATCGACAGCATCTCGTCCACACGGCGGCTGGTTTCGTCCCGCGCCACGCCGGCGACCTTCAGCCCGAAGGCCACGTTGCCCGCCACGGTCAGGTTGGGAAACAGCGCGTAGGATTGGAACATCATGCCGATCTTGCGCTGGTTCGGGCGCAGGGTGGTGACGTTCTGGCCGTCAATCTCGATGGCACCGACGCTGGGCACCTCAAACCCTGCGACCATGCGCAGGACTGTGGTCTTGCCACAGCCCGAGGGGCCAAGAAGCGAAATGAACTCGGCATTCTGCATCGACAGGTCAAAATCCTTGACGACCGTGTTGGTGCCAAAGCTTTTCTGCAAGCTGCGAAGGGACAACAGGCTCATGGGCGCGGGCTCTTTTTCTGGAAAGGCAGGCGGAACAGGCCTTGGCCGGGTTTCATCTGGGCAAAGGCCTGCATCAGGGCCATCAGGACCCAGGTCAGCGCAAAGCTCATGATCGCAAGGGCGGCGGGTTCATAGGCGCGGTCCTGGCCCAGTTGCACCATGTAGGGGCCAAAGGCGCTGCGGTTCAGCAGGCTGGCGATGGCGAATTCCCCCAGGCAGATCGAGAAGGTCAGGAAGGCACCCGACACCACGGCGGCGCGAATGTTGGGGAAGATGATGGTCAGGACAATCCGCAGACGGGAGGCACCAAGACTTTCAGCCGCCTCGGTCAAGGTGGCGATGTCGATGGCGGCCATGCCATTGTCGACGGCGCGGAACATGTAGGGCAGCGACAGCACGACATAGCCAATCACCAGCAGGGCATTGGTACCCCAGTCAGACGTCGTCAGCGGCAGGAAAGAACTGGAGCCGAACATGCGGATCTGGCCAAACACCAGCACGACCGAGGGAATGATCAGCGGCAGCAGAGAGATGAACTCCACCACCGGGCGCAGCTTGGGCAAGCGCAGGCGCACCCAATAGGCGGTGGGCACGACCAGCAGCGCCCCGAACCCGATCGCGGCGGCAGAGGCGAGGATGGAGAAGGTCAGGGCATTGACAAAAACACCGTCTTTGAACACCGCGCCATATGCCGCAAACGACAGCGTGCCGCGCTTCATCTGCAGCGAAAACTGGAAGGCGGCGTAAAGCGGGACGAAGAAATACAGCAGGGCTGCCAGCGTGACAAGCACCGGGCCAAGGCGGTAGCGGCGGTTCATTTCTGCCACCTTTCAGCACGCCCGCGCAGGGCCAGGTACAGCAGGTTCGACACTGACATGATCAGGATCATCCCAAGCGCCAGCGCATAGCCAAGGTTGGGGTTGTACAGCACGTTGCCGCGGATCTGCTGGAACAGAAGGATTGGCACGACCGAGAAATTCGACCCGGTCAGCGCAATAACGGTCGCAAGCGTGCCAAACGCATTGGCGAACAGCAGCAGGAAGCAGCCAAGGACGGACGGGGCCAGCACAGGGGCTCCGACCATCCTCCAATATTGGCCATCGCTGGCCCCCAGACTTTCGGCCGCCTCGCGCCATTCCGATTTCAGGCCCTCCAGCGCGGGGGTGATCACCAAAAGCATCAGGGGAACCTGAAAATACAGATAAGTGATCGCCAGCCCCCAGAATGAGAACAGCGAGAAGCCGGCATTGTAGATGTTGACGCCGAAGACATCCCGCAGCGTCACGGTGACAAGGCCAAGCCGGCCAAGGGTGGCAATGAAGGCAAAGGCCAGCGGCACGCCCGCGAAGTTGGAGGCGACGCCGGAAAAGGTGGTCAGCACGCGGCGCAGCCAGTGCGGCAGACCGCCCAGAATCAGGGCATGCGCGAGCAAAAGCCCTGCGATGGTGCCGATCGCCGCCGAGGCAAGGCTGAGGCGGATCGAGAGCCAGTAAGACGCGGCGATGGTCGGGCTTGTCAGACCGATCATGTTGTCCAGCGTGAACCCGCCCTCGGCATTCTGGAAGGCTCCGACGACAAGGTAGAAGACCGGGGCGATCAGGAACAGGATGGTGAAGGCGAAATAGGGCACGGCACCCAGCCATGTCCACCGAAGGGTGCGGGCTGGCTTGGGTTGGCTTTGGGTCACGTCAGACGTCTTTCGCTGTGAACCGGAACGGGAAAACCCGAGGAAAGCGGAAAAGCACCGCTACCCTCGGGGACTGGTCCCTGACACCGGATGTCAGGGTTTTCGATCAGTTGGCGCCCATTTCTTTCGCCCAGTTGGCGGCCGTGGCCGTCTTGGCCGCACCCTGTTCGTCCAGCGTCGGGAAGACAGCCTTGGCATAGGCGTCCGCCGGCGGCAGTTTCGCCATCAGATCGGCCGGCAGTTTGCCCGCCGCCGACATGGCGTTGAAGCGGATCGGGTGGCAGTAGCCCGACAGCCATGCGGTCTGACCCGCGTCGGAATACAGGTATTCCATCCACAGCTTGGCCGCGTTGACATGGGGCGCATAGGCCGAGATCGCCTGCACATAGACGCCGGCGATGACCGAGTCCGACGGGATCACGACATCAACCGGCGGGTTGCCCGCCAGCTTGTCGCGCATCGCCAGCAGGTTGTAGTCCCAGTCGAAGTAAACCGGGGTGGTGCCCTGCGCCAGATTTTGTGCCGAGCCGTTGACCGGAACCAGATTGCCAGAGGCTTTCAGGTCCTTGAAGTAAGCGATGCCGGCGTTCAGCGCGTCAGCGCCCGACAGCTTGCCATTGGTCGCAAGGCCCGCCGCATAGACCGTCATCATCGACGAGTTGCCGGTGCGCGGATCGCCGGGCAGCGCCACGGCGTTGGCGAACTTGGCATCCTTCAGATCGGCAAAGCTGGTCGGCGCGGTTTTGGCGACGTCCTTGTTCACGCCCATCGCCAGAACACCGTAATAATCGCCGTACCAGAAGCCATCGGCATCCTTGACCGAGTCAGGAATATCGCCCCAGGTTGCAACCTTGTAGGGCTGGATCAGACCGTCTTTCTTGGCCGAGGGGCCAAAGGACAGACCCACGTCGATGACGTCGGGCGATTGCGGGCCGGTGTTGTCCTTGTTGGCCTTGATCGCCTCGATCTCGTCACCCGAACCGGCATTGGGGTTCAGTTCGTTGACGGTGATCTCGGGGTATTTTTTCTTGAAGCCGTCGATCACGGCGGCGTAGTTGCACCAGTCATGCGGCAGGGCGATGACGGTCAGCGCGCCTTCTTTCTTGGCAGCGGTTTCCAGATCGGCCATGCCATCGGCATAGGCCATCGAGCCGGCCATGACGGCGAACAGGCTGGCGCCCGAGAGAAGCCCTTTGAGAGTGGTCATAGTGATCTCCTGTCATTTCAAGCCCGCCTGACATCTGCGGCCCATGGGTGGGCCGGCATGGCAGGGGTGGGCGGGATCGTGTTTCCCTGACGGCTGGATAGCCGCAGCACGTGACGACCGCGTTTCAGTTATGCCAACGATTTGTGACACTTGGCCGAAAGCACCGCCGACGCGTCCGGGTCCGCCTGACCTTTCCGGCAAGATCGGCTGGGCTGTTACAAAAGCTTCATTTGGCTTTGGCCATTCATTCCAGTATTCATGAAATATGGAATATGACATCGCCGCCCAAACCTTCACCGCCCTTGGACATCCCGGCCGCCTCGCGGTGTTCCGGATGCTGATGCGGCTCGCGCCACAAGGCGGCAGACCGACCGAGATTGCCGGGGCATTGGGCCTGAAGCCGAACACGCTGTCGCACCATCTGGACGCGCTGGAACGGTGCGGCCTGATCCAAAGCGCGCGTCAGGGGCGCTCCTTGTTCTACGCGGTTGACCTGACCCGGACAGCAGGCTTGGTCGACTATCTGGTCAACGATTGCTGCCGCGGCCGGGCGGACCTCACCTGCCAGAACACCGATGGACGACACGAGGCCGATATGACAACCCCCCCTTACAACGTGCTGTTCATCTGCTCTGGCAATTCCGCGCGGTCGATCTTTGCCGAGGCGATCCTGAACCACTTCGGGGCCGCAAAATTCCGCGCGTTTTCGGCGGGCACGCGGCCGGGCAGTCAACTGAACCCTTTCGCGGTTGACGTGCTGGGTCGCAACGGGCTGGACACAACCGGACTGCGCGCCAAGCATGTGTCCGAGTTTGCCACGCCTGATGCCCCGCACATGGATTTCGTCTTCACCGTCTGCGACGCTGCCGCAGCCGAAGACTGCGCGCCTTGGCCCGGTCAGCCTGTCACGGGGCATTGGGGTCTGGTTGACCCGGTGAAAGCCACCGGAACCGATGCCGAAAGGGGTCTGGCCTTTGCGCAGGCCTTTGCCGAATTGTACCGCCGGATCACCGCCTTTGCTGCTTTGCCCATCGAAGACCTCAACCGCCTTGCCTTGCAGCGCAGCGTGGACAGCATCGGCCTGCGTCAGGCCTGAAAGGACACCATGACCCGTATCGCCCTGAACGGCCTTGGCCGCATTGGAAAACTTGTACTGCGCGACCTGATCGACAGCGGCGCGGGCGGAGAGATCGTGCTTTTGAACGACGCCGAAGGCACGCCCGAACAGCACGCCTTGTTGATGGAGTTCGACAGCGTGCATGGTCGCTGGAAGGCCGACATCGGCTTTGACGACGCCAGCTTGACCCTGCAGGGCCAGCGTCTGCGCGTCACCGCCGCCCGGCGGATCGAGGATTTGCCTTTGGTCGACATGGGCATTGATCTGGTGATTGATTGCACCGGTGTCTTCAAGACCGCAGCCAGAATTGCGCCCTATTACGCCGCGGGGGTGAAAAAGGTGGTGGTCTCGGCCCCCGTCAAGGACGGTGGAGCCTTGAACCTTGTCTATGGGATCAACCACGACAGCTATGACCCGGCCACCCATCATTTGGTGACGGCGGCCAGTTGCACGACGAACTGCCTCGCGCCGGTGGTCAAGGTCATCCACGAAGGCATCGGCATTCGGCACGGGTCGATCACCACGATCCACGATGTGACCAACACCCAGACAATCGTCGACCGCCCGGCCAAGGACATGCGGCGCGCGCGGTCAGCCCTGTTGAACCTGATCCCGACAACAACCGGATCGGCCACGGCCATCACCTTGATTTACCCCGAGTTGACAGGCCGCCTCAACGGTCACGCGGTCCGGGTGCCGCTGCTGAACGGCTCGCTGACCGATTGCGTGTTCGAGGTGGCGCGGCCCACGACGGTGCAAGAGGTCAACGCCCTGTTCAAAGCCGCCGCCGAGGGCCCGTTGTCCGGCATTCTGGGCTATGAAACCCGGCCCCTGGTGTCGTCGGACTACACCAACGACCCCCGCTCTTCGATCATCGACGCGCTGTCGACGATGGTGGTGAACGGCACACAGGTGAAGGTCTACGCGTGGTATGACAACGAATGGGGCTATGCCTGCCGACTGGCAGACATCACCCGTCTGGTTGCTGGGTCGATGCAGGGCCAAGCGCACAAGCCGTAGGGATCAGGGGTTTTCCAGACTGAACGTGTGAGTATCGTTGCTGTACGAGAAGATTTCGGCATAGCGCCCCCAACTGACCACAGCGCGCAGGGTGCGCTCGGCGTCTTCGGGGGACATGTAATCCTCCAGTTCGGCCGAAAACCGGGCCCAGGGGCCGCTGCGGCCCGGCCGTTCGTCCAGCACGCGCTTGATGTGCGCAGCCAGTGCCACATAGGTCAGCAAATGCTGGGCAAACATGCGCTTGCGGTCATCGGTATCGGCCTGCGCAAAGCGGCGGCCTTCGGTTGTCAGCCGGAAATCACCGCCGACCAACTCGCCAAAACGCAGCATCTGCAGGGTCTCCGCCGCCGGGAACAGATCGTCGATCTCCAGTTGCAGAGACGATGCGATGACCGGCAAGTCCGCCTCGCCATTGTAGGGTGCCGCGTCGACGGTCTCCAGAAGGCCAGCCAGAATGTTGGTGGAGACATTGGGCAAAGACGACCCGATGCCCATGCCCGGGAAACGTTCCTGCCGGTCACCGGTCTTGTCGGTGGAACGTTTGGCGGTCATCTCGACATAGATGCTTTCCACCAGTTCGCGGAAATTCGGGTCCAGTCGGGCGCGGGGTTGCGGCAGATCTATCTTGATCTCGCGCAGGATGCGGCCGGGATTGCTGCCAAAGATCAGCACGCGGTCGCACATCAGCACCGCCTCCTCGATGTTGTGGGTGACGATGATCACGCCCTTGATCGGCAACTGCCCCTCGCCCCAAAGGTCCAGGAAATCGGTGCGCAGGGTTTCCGCCGTCAACACATCCAGCGCCGAGAAGGGTTCATCCATCAGCAAGATATTCGGATGCACCACCAGCGCCCGCGCAAAGCCGACGCGCTGGCGCATGCCGCCCGACAATTCGCGCGGATAGGCGGATTCAAAACCGTCCAGACCAATCAGGTCGATGGCCTCCAGCGCACGGCGACGGCGTTCGGTGCGCTCCACGCCCAAGGCTTCCAGCCCGATCTCGACGTTTTCCAGAACGGTCAGCCAAGGAAACAGCGCAAAGCTTTGAAACACCATGGCGATGCCCTTGGGCGGGCCTTCCACAGCGGCGCCCATATAGGTCACGGACCCGGCCCCCGGCTTGGACAGCCCTGCAATCAGCCGCAGCAGCGTCGATTTGCCAGAGCCGGATCGGCCCAGAAGGCCAACGATCTCACCGGCTTTCAGGGTCAGATCGACATCATCCAGCACCAGCAATTCCCCGCCATCGGGCTTGGGAAAGGCTTTGCGCACGGCATCGACGTTCAGAAGTTGCGGTATGGCATCCATGGCGGCCTTCCTCAGGTCAGGCGGTATTTGCGTTCGGCGTAGCCGTACAGCGGACGCCAGATGGTTCGGTTCAACATGACGACAAAGCCGCTCATCACGGCGATGCCCAGCACGATGCGGCGGAAATCTCCGGCCGCACTGGCCTCGGCGATATAGCTGCCAAGGCCGTGGGCCTGCAGCGTCGTGCTGCCCCAGCTCGCCACCTCGGCCACGATGGAGGCGTTCCACGACCCGCCCGACGCGGTCAGCGCGCCGGTCATGTAGAACGGAAACACCGCCGGCAAGGCAATCTTGCGCCACCACAGCCAGCCTCGGACCTGCATGCTGGTGCCGACATCGCGCAACTCGCTGGGAATGGTCGAGGCCCCGGCGATCACGTTGAACAGGATGTACCACTGCGTGCCCAGGATCATCAGCGGGCTCAGCCAGATATCGGCGTTCAGGTGCAGCGCCACGATGGCAGAGACCACGACCGGGAACAGGATATTGGCCGGAAACGCCGCCATGAACTGCGCGATGGGCTGGGCGATCCGCGCAGCCCTCGGGCGCAGGCCCAGCCAGATCCCGACGGGCACCCAGACGACGCTGGCCGCCGCAATCAGCACAAAGACCCGGACCATGGTGATCAGCCCCAGCAGGACCGGCGTCACCACCTCGCGCAGCGGCAGGCCTGACAGGACAAAGCTGCTGACCCGCCACAGGGCCAGCGCGACCACTGCCACCAGGCAGGCCCGCCAGACCCGGTCAGGCCATCCCGGCCTTGCAAAGCCTTCCGCCCCCGGCGGCATGGCCCGCACCGGTTTCGGCGCGATCTGATAGGTCCAGTCCCAAACCCGGCCCAGTGGCCGCGCCACCGCCGCCACCAGCCGCGACCGGTGCAGCGTCGTCATCACCCAGGATGTCGGCGGCGCAATGTCACTTTCCTGCTCAAACCGGAACCGGTCCGTCCAGGCGATCAAGGGGCGAAACAGCAGCTGGTCATAGATCAGGATCACCACCAGCATGGTCAGAACGGCCCAGCCGATGGCCGACAGGTCCCTTTTCGCAATCGCCAGCGCGATGTACGACCCAACCCCCGGCAAGGTGATCGCGGTGTTGCCAACGCTCAGCGACTCCGACGCCACCACGAAGAACCAGCCGCCCGACATCGACATCATCATGTTCCACACCAGGGCCGGCATGGCAAAGGGCACCTCCAGCTTCCAGAACCGCATCCACGGGCCAAGCCGGAACGAATAGGTGACCTCGGTCAGTTCCACCGGCACGGTGCGCAGCGACTGATAGAAGCTGAACGCCATGTTCCAGGCCTGACTGGTGAAGATGGCAAACACCGACGCCAGTTCCGCCCCGATGAAATGCCCCGGCGTCAGCGACATGAAGAACACCACCGTGACCGAGATGAACCCCAGAATCGGCACCGACTGCAGAATGTCGAGGATCGGGACAAGGATCATCTCTGCCCGCCGGCTTTTGGCGGCGGCGGTGGCATAGGTCAGCGTGAAAACCAGCGAGCATCCCATCGCGATCAGCATCCGCAGACTGGTGCGCGCGGCATATTCCGGCAAGGCCCAAGGGTCGAGCGTGATCGGGTTCGGCGCGCCAACGACCAGCGGCTGCACCAGCCCCTCGCCCACATCCGCCAGAAAGATCACTGTCGCCAGCACCAGAAGCGCTGCAACCAGATCCCAGATCAACACCCCCGACCGCCGCTTGGTCGCCGAAATCGGCACGACAGAGAACGTCATTGCGAACACCCCACCCGGATCGACAATCGGTCAGACAGATGCTGCCATGCAGCGCATTGAGGGGACGTCAGCATCGCTTTTGCCTCTGGCATGGGACCGCAAGACACGCACAAGCCGAAGGCGAACCCTGAACCCGCGCAGCACATGGCGGGTTTGCTATGCGCCCCGCGTGTTGAAGTCACGTGACAATTCGGCGTGTTCACGAAGATATTCCGCGCCCGCAAGATCAAAGGACGCCCCCCCGCAACACCGACTGATCGCATCCGTGCCGCCGGACATGGCGCACCGCCGTACCGGACGCCGTCATCGCTCCGGGTCAGACCGCCACCTTCCGCGCGCCCGGACATAACACGTCTCGATCAGCGCTAGCCCTGACTCCTCGAATGGCAAATGAAAATGCCGCTTTTATTTCCAGTTTCCCGCAACAGCCCAGACTGCGCAGCAACCCTATCCCGCAAATATCCGGACGGACTTCCTTCGATACGCAGCGCACTCCTAAGCGTTATTGAGTGTTCGGGTGGGCAAAGATAGACCAAAAAGCGGAACACAAAAGGCACCGCTTTGCGCGCACATGCTTCAAACAATCCTCGGGGCGGGCGGCACATCGTGATTTATGGCGCCGGCGGTCACGCCAGAGAACTTGCGTTTCAAATTACGGCAGATGGCTCCTCGGTTTCATGCTTTGTCGATGATATAGACCCTGATCGTAAAGTTGGAATGGCGGACGTCCTGACATTTGCAGACGCACTCGACAGGTTTTCCGACCATGAATGGATTGTCGGGATTGGAAGCCCATCAACGCGCCGGCTGATATATGAAAAGCTAAGATTGCAAGGCCTTGCCTGCGGAAGTTACATCTCCGGAAATGCCACAATTTGCGAAGATACCTCGATCGGAGACGGGGCCCAGATATTCTCTGGGGCCTGTATATCGACCGGCTGTACGGTTGGCGACGGGGTAATTGTGCATTTCGGCGCAATCCTGTGCCATGACGTCAAGGCAGAACCCTTTGCATTCATCGGACCAAGGGCAGTCGTGTCCGGTCATGTTCATATCGGAGCCGAATGCTGGATCGGCGTCGGAGCCACCGTCCTGAATGGATCCTTCGCCCAGCCGCTGCGAATTGGACAAGGTGCGATTGTTGGGGCCGGGGCGGTCGTAACGACGGATGTTGAGGATGGGGTGACAGTTGTGGGCGTACCGGCAAGAGTTTGCCGGAGAGGGGCATGACATGCCGCAGTCTTCAAATGATGTTCTTATCCTGCCCGTTTCGCGCGATGACACGTCCAACCCGCAGGAAATCGCCCGGCGAGTGTCTTCCTCAAGCGAGCCCTTTATTCGCCTGCTCATCGAAGACGACCAGATCGTCAATCAACAGACGCCAGAGGATTCTGGCTTCGGACCTTTCAAATCTGAAGGCCACACTCTCGTCATACATCCCGCAATCACAGTCAATAGCGCCACCGGCGTGGCATTGCCGTGGCCAAGGCCTTATCAAAGCGGCCGCAGCGGAAGAATTGACTTTCTGGATGTCTTGTACCTTCACCTTCCAGCCTCATTGTCGGGCTTGACCATGAATCGAGCGCTTCTTCAATCCATCCTGCCCAACGTACCGCACGGCGTGGATTTGGCTTGGTACATCGCCCTTTCAACCGCCGCAGATCACCCCGTGCTCTTTTCAGCGGACCTTCTGGTGATTTGCCCGCCCCACTCGCGTCACGACCAGAAATTGCGCGTCCAAACCCTGCAAGAACTGGGCAAAGCTCTCGGCGGGCTCAAGAAGGCAGCCTTGGCTGATCAATTAAGACGAATGAACGAAGTCGCCGCAAATGGCTGAAGTATCGATCATCGTCCCGTCTTACAATCACGGCTCTTTCATCGCAGCCGCAATTCAGTCTGTGCTGGATCAGGATTTTCAGGACACCGAAGTCATTGTTGTTGATGATGCGTCCAGCGACAATTCCGCCGAAATTGTAGCCCGGTTGACAGACCCCCGGATAAAATTGGTTCGACTGCCAAAGAACAACGGCGGCGCCGCGGCGCTAAATATTGGAATTTCTCAGGCCAGCGGTCAATTTTTGGCCATATGCAACTCAGACGACCTCTGGGAACGCGGCAAGCTTCGCGCTCAAGTGGATCTTCTGCGCAGCGCACCAGAACTGGCAGCCGTCTTCACATCGGCAAAATGGATCGATGAAACTGGCAAGCGACTTCCGGATTACAAATGCCCGGGTTTCAGCGACGTCTTTCGGCAGGAAAATAGGTCACGTGCAGCCTGGATACGGCGACTGGTGGAACATGGCAATTGTTTGTGCCACCCATCGGTGCTGATACGGCGGGACATTTTTCAGAAGGTCGGCCCATATAACAATATGCTCCGTCAACTGCCGGACTATGAAATGTGGCTGCGGCTGACCAGTCAGCACGATATATTTGTCATGCCGGAGGAATATGTCTGCTTCAGGCAGCATGCCAACAATGCTTCGCGCCTGGATGAGATCAACTCTCTACGATCGCATCGCGAGTATTTGATGATCATGCAGGACTTGTTTGATCGCATGGACAACAAAGTCTTCCTTGAATCCTTCGGTCACGCACAGGGCGACACGGATGGCGGGCTTATTGACAGAACGCGGTTCCTGCTTTCCGCAGAGGGCCCAATGGGGCCCGCGCTCAAATCGGTTGGGGCGGCACTCGCCTTCCGCATCGTCGGTCATAACCCGGCGCTTTCAAGCGCCTTCGACCACAATGTGATCCATGATGCAACGGTCGGCGGGACCGATCGTTTCACGGCACCACGGCTTTTTCCCCCGACCTTTCGCAATTCCGAAGACGCAAATGCCGCTGGATGCAAGGCCTTCGCGGAAAATCGTCCGCAAGACGCGCTGCACTGTTTTGAAGCGGCACTGCGCCTGTCACCCAATTTCGGCGCGGCACGGCAAAATCTGTGCATCGCGGCGGCGGCGCTTGGCCATGCAGAGCCAGCTTTGGAACTTGCAAGAACCGGACATCAGGAATTGTCTTCCGAAGTTCTCAAGATTGCCTTTCATGCAAGCATCGACACGGCCGAGGTCAGTCTTGCTGCCGATATTCTCAAGCGGCTCAGTCTGTCCGAACCGGCGGACAGTCTGACCCAACTTTACGCAAGGCTCTGCACCGCGCGCGGCGACCATGAGGCGGCGCTTTTCAACGCGGCGCAAGCTGTTTCGGACACACCGCAATCGCTTGAGGCGCGCAGCATCTTTGTCGACACGCTGGCGAAATTTGTGGCGGGCCAGGGGCAGGCTGCGCTTTGCCAATGGTATGACGCTGCGGTTCGCAGCTCAAATTCTGCGCAGCGATCCCCCGGCGGCCCCGGCACGGTCGCCCATATCCTGCGGCATCGCCGGGACGGCCGCCAATGGAAAGATCTGGCCCCCATTTGCGGCAAGCGCGTCCCGCTGGATCACGTCCCGTTCAATCTCGTCCTCGACCCAGAGGATTTCCACGATCAGACGTCCTTCCCGCGCAACCAAGGTGCCCATGTCGTTCTTGCCACCCCGGGCTGGCTCAATACCATCGCAGGGCAGTCCCAGGCGGAATACCTTGCGCTGGCAGAGACGTCGCTGGCACTGCCGGAACACTGGGCAAATGGGCTGCTAAACCGGCTGCAGGACGATACCACCTGCCTTATGGCCATACCAGCGCTGGTCGGTGTCGCGCTGCACTCGCCGTTCCTGCGGGTCACCTCGCGCGGCATCCTGCAGGAAGCGGATACGTCGCGGCGCAGTTCTGTCGAGGTCTTGCACGCCGGTGCGGTGTCAAGCTTGCCCCTGCTGCCCAATGTTCTGTGCGGGGTCCTGCATCGGGCGTCGTTTCTGGCGTTGGGCGGGGTCAGGCAGGATCTGTTCCCGTCTGAAACCGCCCAGTTCGCGGATGCCGCTTTGCGCGGTCTGCAGGCCGGATACGCGATCCGACTGGACAGCGCGGTCATTGGCAAGATCACAGCCGCCGCATCCCACGCGCCGCAGGATCTGCTCGGCGCACTCATGACGCAGCACGCCGCCTTGCCGGTTCTTCTCAGCCAATTTGGGCCCATCGTGGACCCTGCACTTCAGCTGTCACGGGCGAAGCATTCCCAAAACATCAGACACCACAGGTAGGCAAATGCTCATTCCGCTCCAGAAGCCCTCCCCGCCCCGGCTGGAAGACTGTCGCGGCCTCTTTGCCGAGATTGACCAGTCTGGCAGCTTCACGAATTTCGGACCCATGGTCCGGCGCTTCGAAGCGGAAATGGCCGAGCAGGTCTTTGGCGGCAGCGGTTCCGTGCTCACGGTCAACAATGCGACCATCGGCTTGATGCTGGCCATCAAAGAGGCCGTCCACAGCCACAAGACCGCCGGGCGCCGTTATGCGCTGATGCCGTCCTTCACCTTCGCGGCGACCGCGCATGCGGCGATCTGGGCCGGATTGACCCCTTTGTTCTGCGACATCGATCCGCAGACATGGTTGCCTTGTGCGGCGCAGGAAGCGGACCTGCTGAACACCCACGCCGACGAAATCGCGGTGATTGTCCCCTATGCGACCTTTGGCAACGCACTTGATCTTGGCCGCTACCTGTCAATCCGGGCGCGCACCGGAATTCCGGTGGTCGTGGACGCCGCACCCAGCCTAGGCAGCCGTGACAGCGCCGGGCGGCAATTCGGTGCGGCCCAGCCGCTTCCGATTGTCTATTCGTTGCATGCCACCAAGATCTTTTCGACGGGTGAAGGCGGGCTGATCTACAGCAATGACGACAAGACCATCGCCAATCTGCGCGCCATGTCGAATTTCGGCTTTACAGAGCCAAGGACCGCAACCCTGCCCGGTTTGAACGCAAAGATGAGCGAATATGCTGCTGCACAGGCGATATCGCAGCTGGCGCGGTTTTCGGACGTGGTCAGCCGGCGGCAGGCGCTGGTCGACCGGTATGTCAGGCACCTGCCCGCAGCGCTGTTGCAACGCTGCACGGCGCAACGGCCGGTCTATCAATTCCTGCCCCTGCTCTGCGCGCAGGACCCGGGCCTGAACCGGCGGGATGCGATCGTGGCCAAGTTGTCAGATCAGGGCATCGCCTTGGGCAAGTACTTTTCACCGGCCTTGCACCAGCAACCCTACTTCGCCGACATTCCGAACCCCATGCCACTGGATGCCACCGAATCCGTCGCCGGCAGGATCCTGTCGCTGCCGTTGTTCGATACGATGTCCGATGCGCAGGTCGACACGGTTCTGGAAGCGCTTCTGCCCTATCTGGAATTCGCGCCATGACGAACGTTTCCCTCCCGCGCCCACTTGTGACGCCCCGGCTGTTCTGGGTCGCATCCGCCATACCCGGCGACACCGGCGGCGGAAGCCCCTATGACAAGCTGGCGGTCATGGCGGCCGTCGCCAGCTTTCTGGACTTGCGCCATTATCTGGAAATCGGTGTCTGGCATGGGCGAAGCTTCTTTCCGCTGGCGTCTTCTTTTGCCGCGCGCGGCGGGCATTCCTACGGCATAGATCCCTACCGCACCGATGCCGCCCGCCAGCGTCAGATGCCTGCGCCGATTGCCACGATTGTCGATGCGTTCATCGGCACCTGCGATTATGAAGCCGTCTTCCGCAATGTGGTGAAACGACAACAGCGGTTCGGGTTGACAGAGGCTTCGACCCTTCTTCGGCATACCTCTGAAGAAGCGGCCGAACTTCTTGATGCTTTGGCCCTGACGTTCGACATGTTGCATGTCGATGGCAACCACGACACGCCCGAAGTCCTGCGCGACCTTGCACTCCACCTGCCAAGACTGTCGTCCAAAGGCATTCTTGTTCTGGATGACATAGATTGGCCATCGGTGCAGCCCGCCTTCGATGAAGCGGCGCGCTGCATGACGCTGGTGTTCAAAACGCAAACCTATGCGATCTTCGCCGGGCCCGGCGTAGCCCCGGACCAGTTGGCCACCCTCAATGGCCTGTGCTTGGCTCACGAAGCGCAGGCCTTGGCGCTGATGTCAGGCGCACGACCGCCCCTGCCTTTGGTTTCCGTCTCGATGATCGCCTATAACCAAGAGAAATTCATCGCACAGGCCATTGAAAGCGTGCTTGCGCAAAGGACCGCCTTTTCGTTTGAACTCGTGATCAGCGACGATGGCTCCAGCGATCGAACCGCAGAAATCATAGACACCTACGCGCGCCAGCATCCCGGCGTGATCCGCAGGGTCCGGCATGGCGAACGTCTTGGCGCCGTGCGGAACTACCTGCGAACCTGCTTTGCGTGCAAAGGCAAATATGTTGCAATGCTGGAAGGGGATGATTTCTGGACCGATCCCAGCAAACTTGCCCGTCAGGTCGCATTCCTTGAAGCGCAAGAAGACCATGTCATTTCCTGCCACAATGTCTGGAAGACCGATGAAACCGGTGCCTTGGGCGCACTGCTTCTGACAGAGGTCCCGCCCGAAACCCAAACCAAGGATCTTGCGTCAGGGGACTACATCGCCACAGCCTCCTGCATGTTTCGCGCCACGGCTATCCATCGCGAACCAGAGTGGCTTTTCACCCTGCCGGGATGCGATTGGCCGTTCGACATGATGGTCTCGCAAGCCGGCAGGATCGGTTATATGCCGCGCCCGATGGCGGCGTACCGGCAGCATTCCGGTGGTATCTGGACATCCCGATCATCGCAGGAAAAGAACCTGCAGTCCCTGACCATCGCCAGTCAGGCAGACCTTGCGACGGGCTATCGGCATTCTGCCGAGTTCAATCGTTTCCGCAGCCGCATCTGGGCTGAACTGGACAAGGAACCGGCTGCCGAAGGCGCGCTGATCATTCTGGATGAAGCCTTCCCACATCCCCAATCCGGCTTCAGGATGGAAGAGCTGACAGCCTATCTTGAAACCTTTTCGGCAGCTTCCGTCTATGCAACCGGGGAAGCCTGTGAATTCTTTCGCCCCTTCCAAAGCCTCGAACGCGCGATTGCCGCCCACAACAGGCACCACCCAGAGCTGCAGGGGCGCATTGTCCGCTATCGTGACAGCGAACCGCTGCGGGCGAAGCTGGCCTACACGATATTTGCCTCGAACGCTTGGCGGCACCTGAAGACCTTCGAACGCGATCAGGTGCCGTTCGTCTTCACCCTCTATCCGGGCGGCGGATTTCTGGTGAATGATGCTGTTTCGGACAGCCGGCTCAGGGACGTGTTCTCCAGCCCGATGTTCCGGCGGGTCATCGTGACGCAGGTTTTCGTCCGCAACTATCTGATCGAGAAGGGGCTTTGTGCGGCGGACCGCATTGCGCTGATCTATGGCGTCGTAACCCCGGCACCGACCCTTGCCCCTTTGACCAAGGCAAAAGCCCGCTTCGGCTATGGCAAGGAAACCCTCGACATCTGTTTCACCGCACACAAATACATGCCAAGTGGCCGCGACAAGGGCTATGACGTCTTCCTTGATGTCGCCCGCAGGCTTGCCTCGACATGCCCGGAAGCGATGTTCCACGTGGCCGGCGGATTTGCCGAAACCGACCTGCCGATTGACGGGCTAGAGGGCCGCATCCGCTTTTACGGTGCGCAGGATCAAAGCTGGTTCAGAACCTTCTACCAAGACAAGGATCTGATCCTGTTGGCCAATGAACCGTTCATCTTGGGGCCCGGGGCCTTTGATGGGTTTCCCACCGGCTGCGGCTCGGATGCCATGCTGTGCGAAACGGCCTTGCTGTGCACCGATCCGCTCGGGATGAACATCCACTTCACCGACGGCCAGGACTTGATCCTGATCCGCCGAGATGTTGACGAGGTTGTGCAGCGGATCGTCCAGCTCAGGGCCGCGCCGCATCTCTTGCGGCAGATCGGCGAGATGGGCGCACGTACGGCACGCGATGTCTATTCGCTGCAGCGTCAGGTTGGCAGCCGCATCGAACTTCTGGCCGAGGAACTTTCCCTGCTCAGCAGCTCGGCGCACCAGCCACAGGTTCAGGCATAGACACGTCCCCGGCCAACGATCGCGGTCGCAACGCGAACCTGTCGGGAATGCCGCACCAGAAGATCTGCCAGCAGAAGCTTGTCTGGCGTGTGAATGCCTGCAAGTCTGGCCAAAGCCGGATTGCCCTGCGGTTCAACCCTTGGCCTGCCGACCACGACCTTGCCGCTTTGCACAAGCCCGACACCCGCGGTTGTCAGGCGAAGGCTGAAGTCGGCCAACAGGGTCTCCAGATCGTCCAATGCCAGATCGAAGCCGCCGCCCGACAGGAAACTCTGGCGGCAAATCACCGAAAGTCCGGAACGGGCGAATGGCACAAATCCCGCGACGGTGGCAGGGTTTGCCGCAAGATCCGCGCAGATCACCGACAGGGCGGTCACCGCATGGCGCGCGCCATCACGGAACGGGTCGCTTTCGTAATCCTGCGGGCGGACGGCCATGTTCAGCGCCGTGGCCATGCCGGCAAGGGGGGCTGCCGAAAGGTCTTTCGACAACGCGCGCAGGTGATGTCCGCTGGCAAGCACATCCGTGGTCATGAGCCCGAAATGCGCGTTGGGCACCGCAGAAAACACCGCGTTCAGCGCAGCTCCCAAGGTTTCCTGCGCGCGGACCGGATGGATGGCCAGCCGCGGGATGCCGGCCAGGTGCGCCTCGCGAATTGCCCGCGTCAGCGCGGGCTTTCGCCCGATCAGCCGAACCGTGGAAATATCCTGCAGACCCGGCCCGCCAAATCCATCCAGCGGGAAAACCGCATCACGACCATCGCAGACCACCAGAAGGTCAATGTCTTGTGGGGCATCTGCCAGTCTGGGCATCAGACGGTGTCCACCCAGTCCGAAACGTTGCACCAGCGTGTTCATCCGCTCGCCCGAGCCGTTCCTTTCATAAGTCAGGAAAGCGCGGTTCAGAATAAGCCAGGCATCGGCAGACATTGCGTCCTGTCTGAGCAGATCACCGGCTTTCATCAGCACCGCGTCGAAGCGATCTGCCAGCTCGTCCATACGCATCTGCAGCAAGGCCATGTGAAGGGCGGGACACCCAAGCGCAACCAAGGCCGACATTTGTGCGCGGGCTTCCGTTTCGAAGCCCAACTCCATCAGGGCACGGCTCAGACACAGCCCGGCATCGATATTGCTGGGATGCTCTGCCACCACTTTGGCCGCGACGGACAGGGCCTCGCGAAATGCACCGGCCAAGACCAGCGACAGGGCAAGTTCTGTCTGCGCCCCTGTGTCCGAGGGATTGGTCCTCAGGTGGTCTCGCAACGCGCGGCTGGCATCGGCATAGCGCCCCGCTTGGATATCTGACCGCCAGACGGGTATGGTTTGATCAAGGGCGCTCTGCGGAGTCATCTGGGCTCGCTGGTCATGGGGAACAGTGCGGGACCATATAGAAAGCCGATCGATGTGCAAAGGTGGGACTGCCGTGACACCCCGCTGACACCCCGGACCGACATCGCCCGCCACCCCCCTGCCCTACCGGATCCCGCAGGCCGCAGGACGCTCTCTTTCGAGACTTCCCGGCGACTTGCCTTGAAGGCCTTGGGGTTTTGCTGTCTAGCGGTGTCGCACCGAAGCAACAGGGCCTTGGATGAACGGGTTCACACGCGCCTCAGCTGGGCAAGAAGCCCTGTGGCTGTCACCAGACGCCGCGGATGGGTCTGCAACGTTCCACCTCGTATGGTCTCTTCGCTTTGAAGGGCCGCTGGATCTGGCCCTGCTGCGACAGGCAGTCCATCAGGTCGTGGCCAGACATGATGCGCTTCGGGCCGTCTTTCGCTGGGCGGGTGGGCATCTGGAAACCGCAACCCTGCCGCCGGCCCCCGTCGTGCTTGACCTTTGCGATGCCCCTTTCGATTCGAACGCCTTCGGCAGCGCGCCCTATGACCTTTCGGCAGGGCCCCTCTTCCGGTTCCAGATCGTGCGGTCGGGCCCCGAGGATCATATGCTGCTGTGCGGGTTCCACCATCTGGTGATCGACGGCACCTCTTGGCCCATCCTCGCCACCGAGATTGTCGATGCGACACTCGGCTTGCCACTGCCGCCCGCGCCGCCCGGGCCCTTGGCGCAGGTGCAGGCACAATCAGACTGGCTTGCCGGGCCAGAGGCCGAGGCCGCCCGTCAGGTGTCGCGACACAAGCTGTCGGATGTGGCAGAGCCGTGGGCCCTGCCGTCAGAAGCCACCGGCATCCGCCGGTTTCGCAGCACCCAGGCCCAAACCGGCATTGCCGATCTGACCGAGCCGCTGTCGGCACAGTTGCGACAAGTGGCCCGGCAGCTGGGAACCACGCCGTTCCGACTGGCGCTGGCGGCCTTCGTCGCCCTGATGGCGCGCCATGCCCGGCGCGAAGATGTCCTGATCAGCACCACGCTGGCAGGCCGTCCGGACCCGGCCTTCCGCCACAGCATCGGGTACCTTGTGAACACCGCCCTGCTATCGGCCCGGGTCGAGGCCTCGACATCTCTGGCCGCTCTGGCCCGCCACATCCATGGCGAGGTCGATCTGGCCGTGACCCATGAATACCTGCCCTACCGGCACGCCCTTCAGGCCGCAGGTGTGCCGGCAGAGACGGTTCGGGCCGGGGTGACGGGAATTGCCTTCACGCGCCGCCCCAAGGCGCTTCAGCGTCAGGATGGCAGCCTGCGAACCACGGACGGAACAATCCATCCTCCCTTTCAGGATCGCGATCTTGCCGTGCAGATCCAAGAGGTTGGCGCGACGTTCCACCTGATCTGGCGTTGGCGCGACCAAGCCTTGCGGACCGAAACCGCCAGCAGCCTTTCCAAGCAGTATCACAGTCTTCTGGCTCAGGCGCTGGCCCAGCCCGACCTGCCGCTGTCCGTCTTCAGCACTTTGCCCGACAGCCACCGTCGCCAAATTCTGGGCCCCTTCAACGCAACGGATGTGTCCTTCCCCGAGATGGCGCCGCTGCATGTTCTGGTGTCGCGTCAGGCGGCCCTGACCCCCGACCGCATCGCCGTCGTGCTGCCCGAGGCGGTCTATACCTATGCCGAGATTGACGCGGCGTCGAACCGTCTGGCCGCGGCCCTGATCGCGCGGGGTGTCGCGGCAGGTCACTTCGTTCCCCTGCGCCTGCAGCCGTCGGTCGAAATGCTGATCGCTGAACTCGCGGTGATGAAATGCGGCAGCGCCTTCGTGCCGCTTTCGCCCGATTGGCCCCAGACTCGCGTCGACGCGCTGCGGGCCCGTCTGGGTCCGGCCCCGCTGATCGTGGCCGGACCTGCGCCCGACGGCAGCCTGTCGGCAACCGATGCCTTGACCGGCACCAAGGACCCCGGCGCGCCCGACCGGATCGTCGCGCTGGATGACCCGATCTTCTGCATCTTCACCTCTGGATCGACCGGGCAGCCCAAAGGCGCCGTCAACGCCCATCGCGGCATCGTCAACCGCCTGCTGGCCATGACCCACGCCTTCGGTTCCCCGGCCGAAGACACCGTGCTCAGCACCGCGGCCCCAACCGTGGATTCGCTGGTCTGGCAATTCTTCTGGCCGCTGATCTCGGGCGGCGCAACGGTCATCCCCGCGCGCGAACAGGCGGTGTCTCCCTCGGCCTTGTGTCGGCTGATCGAGGATCACGCGGTGACGGTGACCGATTTTGTGCCGGCGATTTTCGCCGATCTGGTGGCGCATCTGGTGCAGCAGGGTGCCGCAGCACTGGACTGCCTGCGCCTTCTCCTCATTGGAGGCGAGGCCATGCGCCCTGCCGACAGCCAAAGTCTCAAACGGCTGTTGCCGAAGGTGATCTTGGTCAACAGTTACGGCCCGACCGAGACATCGATCGGAACAATCTTTCACATCCTGCCGGATGAAGACGAAAACCCCATCCCTCTGGGTCGGCCCTTCGCGAATGTGCGGGCGATTGTCCTGTCAGGCTCGGATCCCGCGCCGCTTGGGACGGTGGGGGACTTGTATCTGGGCGGCGTCTGCGTTGGCCTTGGCTATCTGAACGATCCGGCAGCGACGGACGCCGTCTTCCTTCCGAACCCCTTCCCCGAACTGCGCTGCGACCGCCTGTACCGCACCGGGGATCTGGCGCGGATGCGGCCGGACGGGGTGATCGAATACATCGGTCGCGCCGATCATCAGATCAAGATCCGAGGGTTGCGGATCGAACCCGGCGAAATCGAAGCCACGCTGTTGCGGCAGAACGGCATCGCTGCGGCGGTCGTGTCGAAAGGCGCAGACGGGGATCCGCATCTGGTGGCCCATATTCTGCTGCAGCCAGATGCCGTCGTTGACGCAAGGTCCCTGCGCGAGGGGTTGCTGCGGGACCTGCCGGTGCCGATGATCCCGGCGCGCTTTGTCGTGGTCAATCAGTTTCCCACGTTGCCGGGCGGCAAGGTGGATCGCCCGGCAGCGGCGCGCCTGTCCGGCCGGCTCCTGACGATTGCGCGCCACCACGAAGCGCCCCTGACCGCGACCGAGCGCAGTCTGGCCCCGATCTGGTGCGCCGAACTGGGCCTTGCCGCAATCGGGCGCGACGATGACCTGTTCCGCGATCTGGCCGTCGATTCCCTTGCAGCCCTGCGTCTGGCCTTGGCGATCGAGGCCGCAACCGAAGTTCAGGTCGACCTGTCCGCGCTGTTTCACGCGCCCACGCTGCGCCGGTTCGCCGCCCGGCTTGATCGGGCGGGCACGGCAAACGCCGACCAACTGCGCTTTTTGGACCGTCAGCGCGCCTTCCTGCAGACCTGGACAGGCGATCAACTGCACCCCGATGGACTGCTGTTTGCCAAGAATACCAGCGGGCAGCAGCATCCGCTGTTCTGGTGCCTGCAGGGATACGACGAGCTTCAGGCCCTTGCCCGCCATATCGGTCCGAACCGGCCCGTCGTCGGCATGCGTTCGGGCCATTTGGTCATGGACTATTCCGACGCCCATGTCGCGCTACTGGCCGACAGCTATGTGGCCGAGATCCGGGAATTCCAGCCCGAAGGTCCCTTGATGATCGGCGGCAACTGTCAGGCCGCGACCCTTGCCATCGCAATGACCAACCGCCTGCGCCAGAATGGCCGCGAGGTGGCACTGGTGTTCCTGATGGAGGAGCCGAAGTTCCCGCCCTTGCCGGGCAAGGTGGCCCTTCTGTTCGGGCAGGACAGCCACCTCAATCCCTTCGCCCGGACCGAGCCCTCGGCAAAGATCGCAGCCGCCTATCCTGACGGCGCCAGCGTTGATTTCGTGCCGGGCGGATATGGCCAGCTTTTCACCGCAGACCTTGGCCGCATCCTCCGCTCCCGCCTGACCGCGGTTGATCCCGCCGCTCCGGCCCGCCTGTCCATCGCGCGCAAGGTGTGATCCCGCCGCGCCAGCCGCTGCCACAGCGGTCGGCACAGCCCCTGTCTACCAGATCAAGACATCCGTATAGGCCAGCGCCGGATGGCCATCCAGCACGGCGATCTGCACGGCGGCCTTGGAGCCGGTTCCGTCGGCGTCATAGAACAGCGCCCCGGTGGCCGCGTTGTAGATCACCCGGTCGCTGGCATCATGCGCGGCAGTCCCGCTCCAGAAGGCATCGGCCGTCAGGGCCCCAACCGGGCCCACTGCGGTCAGCACCGATCTGGCCAAGGCAATGTGATCCGTCCCCGAGGTGAAGTCGGTCACATGATCGACGCCGGTCAGCACGTTGAACACAAAGGTATCCGCCCCGTTTCCGCCGGTCAGCGTGTCATTGCCGGCACTGCCGGTCAGATTGTCGTCCCCCGCGCCGCCCAGCAGGATGTCCTGCCCACTGCCCCCCACCAGCGTATCGGCGAAGGCAGAGCCGGTCAGCGTCGTCCCGCTTCCGGTGTTGGTCAGGCCGAAGCCCACCGGACCGCTGGCCGCACTCAGGTTCACGGCGAAACCGGCGGTTGAAAGGGTCGCGGTTCCGGCATTACTGCTGGCGCTGGTCGCGGTCCAGGCGGCGCCAAGTGTGACGACTGCCGTGGCCCCATCACTGACCGACAGCAGATCGCCGCCGCCAAGGTCGGTGACGCGGTCGGTTCCGGCATCCACGACGAAGCTGTCATTGCCGGCACCGCCGGACAGGATGTCATTGCCCGCGCCGCCGGTCAGGCTGTCGTTGCCCAACCCGCCGCTTATCGCGTCATTGCCGCCGCCGCCTGACAGCGTGTCATGCCCGACGCCCCCCAGCAGCACATCCCCCCAGGCCGAGCCTGTCAGCGTGGTGGCCGTGCCGGTGTTGGTCACCGTGAAACCCATGGTCCCGCCGGTCACTGCGGTCAGATCCACGGCAAAGCCATTCGTCGTCAACGCGGCGGTTCCGCCATTGGCGGTGCCAACCGTCGCCGTCCAGTCCGCCGCCAGCGTGACAAGCGCCGTGGCACCAAAGCCGACCGCCAGCGCATCGGCGCCGCCAAGACCCAGATCGGTGATCGTGTCGGTGCCGCTGGCCACAGTGAACTGGTCGGCCCCTGCCCCGCCGGTCAGACTGTCGTTGCCGCCCCCGCCGCTCAGGGTATCGGCCCCGGTTCCGCCCACCAACGTATCGGCAGACCCCGACCCCAGGATCGTTGTCGCGTCGCCCGTGTTGGTCACCGCATAGCCGTGTGGCCCGGCCGCCGCGGTCAGGTCCATCGCATGGCCAGCCGTGGTCAGCACGACGATGCCGCCATTCACGCTGGCATTGGTGGCCGTCCAGGTTCCGGCCAGCGTGGCCACCGCCTTGGCCCCGGCACTGACCACCAGCACATCGGACTCGCCAAGGTCGGTGATGACATCGGTTCCTGCGGTCACGGCGAAGAAGTCATTGCCCGCGCCGCCAGTCAGACTGTCGTTGCCCGCCCCGGCCACAAACATGTCAGCCCCGGTGCCACCGATCAAAGTGTCCGCAAAGGCCGAGCCGGTCAGGATCGCCGCACCGCCCGTGTTGGTGACCGAAATCCCCGTTGTGCCGCCGCTGACCCCAGACAAGTTCACGGCCATCCCAAGGGTCGTCAGGTTCAGCACGCCAGCAATGCTGGTGCCAACGCCGGCCGTCCAGGCAGCAGTCACCGTGGCATTGGCCACCGCCCCGGCAGCCACGGTCAGGATATCGCCGCCGCCCAGGTCGGTGATCGTGTCGGTGCCGGCGCCTACGGTGAATGTGTCGCTGCCCGACCCGCCGGTCAGCACGTCATTGCCCAGACCGCCGTTCAGCGTGTCACTGCCTGCGCCGCCCAAAAGCGTGTCCGCACCGGTGCCACCCGTCAGGCTGTCGGCAAAGCCCGATCCGGTCAGGGTTGTCGCATCGCCGGTGTTGGTGACGGTATAGCCCGCGGTTCCGCTGGCCGCCGCAAGGTTGACCGCCAGACCATTGGTCGTCAGGTTCACCACCCCGGCATTGCTGGTCGCCGCCGTCACGGTCCAGGCCGCCGCAAGTGTTGCCTTCGCCACGGCCCCGGCGAACACCGTCAGGGCATCCCCCGCGCCAAGGTCGGTGATCGTATCGGTGCCGGCACCCACCGTGAACATGTCATTGTCCGCGCCACCGGTCAGCCGGTCATTGCCTGCGCCGCCCACCAGCGTGTCATCGCCAGCCCCGCCCAGAAGCGTGTCCGCACCCGAACCCCCCGTCAGGCTGTCGGCAAAGCCCGACCCGGTGAACAGCGCCGACGACCCGGTGTTGGTGATCTTGAAGCCAGCCGAGCCTTGGGTCACCGCCGACACGTCCACTGCAAATCCGGCTGAGGTCAGATTGGCCGTACCGTCATTGCTGCTCGCTGCCGTGGCCGTCCAGGCGGCGGCCAGCGTGGCATTGGCCGTGGCGCCTTCGGCAACTGTCAGACCCTCGGTGCCGCGCAGATCGGTGATCTTGTCGACCCCGGCCCCCACCACAAAGACATCCGCCCCGGCCCCGCCGGTCAGCGTGTCATTGCCCGCACCACCGTCCAGCGTATCGGCAAAAGCCGTTCCGGTCAGCGCATTGGCCGCATCGTTGCCAACCAGCGTCACGCCGTTCAGCAGTGCGGCGGCGTTGACGTTCAAGGCCAGGTTGCCCGCCGTCACCGCCAAGGCCGCCGTGCCGGTCCCGATCTCGACACGTTCCACCGTCACATTTGCGGTCAGAACCAGCGTGCCGGCAGCGGTCGCGGCAAAGCGCAGCGTGTCTGTGCCGCTGCCGCCGGTGATCATCTCTCCGGTCGCAAAATCGGCAACAGAGCCGAGGATGAACAGATCGTCGCCCTCGCCGCCCAGAAGCGTATCCGCCCCTGCCCCGCCATCGACCGTATCATTTCCCGCTCCGGCCTCGATCCGGTTCGCGCCCAAGGTTCCGGTCAGCGCATCGTCAAAGGCCGAGCCGATCAGATTCTCCAGCGTGGCCAGCGTGTCAATCCCGGCCCCGACCGTGTTCTGCGCAGCCGTCAAGGCCAGGCTGACGGTGACCCCGGCCAAGGCATCGGCATAGGTCACCGTATCCACACCGGCGCCCCCGGTCAGCGTGTCGCTGCCATCGCCGCCGCTCAGCGTGTCGTTGCCGTCGCCGCCAGACAGGGCATTGGCCCCGTCGTCGCCCGTCAGACTGTCATTGAACGCCGACCCGACCAGCCCCTCGATCGTCGTCAGCGTGTCGGTCCCGGCGCCGCCGGTGTTTTGCGCCCCGGTCACGGCAAGGCTGACCGTCACCCCCGACGTCGCCCCGTCATACGAGGCCAGATCGACGCCGTTGCCCCCGATCAGCAGATCATTGCCATCGCCGCCCACCAGCGTGTCATTGCCGTCGCCCCCGGTCAGGGTATTGGCCGCTGCATTGCCCGTCAGCAGGTTGTCCAGCTCATTGCCCGTCCCGCTGATCTCGGCGCTGCCTGTCAGTGTCAGGTTTTCAAGATTGGCCGTCAGCGTATAGCTCAGCGACGCGCGCACCGTATCCGTGCCTTCCGAAGCCGCTTCGACAATCACATCGCCGACATCGTCAACGATGTAGACATCCGCGCCCGCCCCGCCGATCAGACTGTCAGCCCCGGTCCCGCCATCCAGCGTATCCGCGCCATGCCCGCCATAAAGCGTGTCGTTGCCGGCCAGACCCTGCAAGTTGTCGTTGCCATAGTCACCGCGCGCCAGATCGTCAAAGGCCGACAGCACAAAGGTGTCGTCGCCTGCAAAGCACTGCGCAAGAACGTCGGCGTCATCGGTCAGCGTTGTGGTCAGCGTCGCTGCGTAAAGCTGCGCCGCATCCACGTCGACCCCCGTCATCGTCCAGGTCGGAGACCACAGCGTGCCGGTCCAGACCGACTCGCCAAAGCCATTCACAACCCCGCCGGTGATCGCCCCGGTCGAGTTGACATAGATCGAGGGGCCGAACAGCTGGGCGGTGAACTCTGGCACCGCGTCCGAATAGATCAGGTTGTAGTTGTCGCGATAGGTCGTGCCATGCCAGCTGACATTGTGATCATTCGCAAAAGTATAGTTTATGACTCCGCCCAGGATAAGGCTGAAGCTTATACCATCTTGATTGAATTGAATATCTGACCGGATCGTCGCCATGTCTGCCCCGACAGCTTTCCCGCGTTCTTTTGCGGACCACGCCTAACACGCTCCGCCCCTGTCAGAAAGCACCAAGGCTGGCGGGTTAATATATCTTTCGATTGCAAATCTCTTTCGATGGCGCATTTTTAACTCTTCCCGGCATCGAAAGGCGCAAGCGGCCAAGGCCTGGCGTGGGCGGCCAAGGCCGGGTCCGGCCGGGCCAACGAAAATCCGTACCCTGCGGGCGTTCAGCGCGGCTCTGATCATATTTGCCGCTCCCAAGCACCGACCACCTCGGCACCCCATCTTTCTCGCCCCGGCTGTCCTGTTATCCCATCAGCGCGCGCAAAGGCGTGGAGGTTATATCCCTTCGATATCCAATACCCGGCCATCGTCTCTAAAATGGCACGTCGGGTCCCACCAGAGCACGACACCGATGCGCATGATTTATGGATTTGACCCTTCATTGCCCGTACCACCATCACCGGCGGAAATCGTCTCGATTTCACGCGAAGGTCTGGAGAGTCAGCGATGGTAGCGTCCCGTGTCGAGTCGGCCGAACTGAAAGGTGCCCAACTGCACCGTGACAGTCCTCCGGGCCCGACCGTCTCCAATGTCGTGCAACATCCCACGACGTTTGTCCGTACGGTGCCGAAGTCAGCAGCCCAGCCCTTCCTGGATGACAACACCCACACCGGCTGGCTTGATGTTCTGGGCCTCAACGCCTGAGCCAAGCCTGCGCTAAACCTCGGCAGGACCGAGGATTTCGATCCGGTGGATGCTGGGGTCACACCCTGCGGCAAGGCGCAGCAGCGCGTCGGCGTGGTTGGTTGACAGATAGGTTGCGTGAAACCGGCTTGGGGCCACCAGACGCAAGATGCCATCGGTCGGGTCTTCTGCCGTGACGGCGGCGAACCAGCTGCGGTACAGATGCTGATCCCTGCCATGCAGCATGGTCTGAACCCGGGCCCAAACCCCCTGCCCTGCCGCAGGTGCGGGAAAGGCGATGACATTGCTGGGCGATACAGGTGCCGCCTCCGGACCCGACAGACGGCTGTCGAAATCCGGGCCAACGCGTGTCCAATCCGGTCGCGTCGCGATCAGGATCGCCGCCAGCCCCAAAGCATATTCCGCCACCCTGCCCCGCGCGGCCGGACGCTTGACCTCCAGCCAGCCCAAGGCGCGCAGCTTGGCCATCTCGCGCTTGACGGATCGTTCGTCGATCGACCACAGCGCCGCAATTTCGCGCTGCCCGACGGTCAGGCTGTCAACCGTCCAGTTGTAGCGGGCGACGATCAGGGTGATGAAGCGCAACACCAGCCGTTGCAGGTCTTTGCCTTGGGCGCAGGCATGAACCCCCAAGGCGGTCAGGACGTCATATTTGATCGCCGCGGCATTCGGCCCGGCTGCCTTAACTGTCCGCATCTGCCTGCCCCTTGGCTGCTTGGGGCGGTGTGGTTTCTGAATGACCCAACGCTTTTCCGACCCGTGGGCTGATTTACGTTGAGTGTTTCGATTCTGTCAAGGCTGCCGTCTGGGCGGCTGTTCTGCAAATCGTTTCAGATCTGAAAGATTAGGTTCAATGGTATTGGGGGACACCCAGTCTGTCACCCCATCGCCCAGAAATGTCCCCCCAATCGCTGGTGAGGTCGTCAGCATGTCCCCCCAAGATCTGGAGGCCTTCCCCCGACGCTGTCGCGCCTTCCGAATCATCTGCCCTGCCCGTTTGCCTTGCAGTGCTGGCGTTTGGCGTTGCCGGGCTTTCCCCGCAGGGAAATCGTGCTCCACTACACTTCTTGTTTGCGAAAATGTCAAATCCGGCGTAATCCGCGTTTAGATCAGAATTTGCGTTGAGGAAACCGATGTACGGCTACAAAGATCTGCAGGCACTGCAGGACAGTTCGCTGAAGATGCAGGGTTGGATCAGGAAGCAGACCTTCTCGCCTGCCAATGAAAAGGTGCTGCGCCGCTTTTCCTCGTGGGAGGTGTCAGAGCTGATCTTCCGCGTCAACCAGAACACCTTCCGCGGTCGCCTGGTCAGCGAGCCCGGACTTCCCGGCGGGGAAATCGAGGCGGACGGCCGGCAGCGCTGGTTCTCGCTGGAAGAGATCAACGAGTTGCGCCGCAAGATGAAGATCAACCGTCAAAGCCTGCAACCCGAGCGGCCCAAGGGCAAGCGGGCGATCCGGGTCGCGGTGGCGAACTTCAAGGGCGGTGCCGGCAAGTCTACCGTGGCGCTGCATTTCGCCCATGCGGCGGCGCTGGATGGCTACCGGGTGCTGGCGGTGGACTTTGACCCGCAAGCCACGCTGTCGCATTCGATGGGCCTGTCGGATGTGTCCGAGGAGCACACCGTCTGGGGCATCATGGCCCGCGATCTGATCCGCGAGACCGCGCGGATGAATGCCCGCGCCGCCGGGGCCGAGACGGGCAAGCAAGTGGCGCCGCGCCGCCTGCCCGCCTCCATCTCGGACACCGGGCTTGGAGAGTTTCGCGTCAACGACTTCATCCGCCCAACCTCGTGGCCGACCATTGACCTTGTGCCATCCTGCGCCAACGCCGCCTTCGTCGAATTCGCCTCGGCCCAGTACCGCCACCTCGCCCCGGACTGGAGCTTCTTTGCCGCCGTGTCGCGCTGGCTCGATGCGCTGCCCGATGATGCCTATGACATGGTGATCTTCGATTGCCCGCCGGCCATCGGCTATCAGTCGATGAACGCGGTCTTTGCGGCCGACGTGCTGTATATCCCCTCCGGCCCCGGCTATTGGGAATATGACAGCACCACCTCGTTCATCGGTCAGTTGGCGGAGGCGCTGGCCGACCTGAAGGACTTCGGCGCGGATTTCCCGGCGGGGAAATCGCGGCTGCCGAAAGAATTCCTCGACGTGCGCTTCCTTCTGACCCGCTATGAACCGGGCAACGATCTGCACCGTGCGATGCGCGATGCTTTTGGCAAGGTTTTTGGCGAAAGAATGACCCAGAACCCGATCGAGCACACCCGCGCCGTGGAACAATCCGGGCGCTTCCTGTCATCGATCTACGAAATCGACTACCGCGACATGACGCGGGAAACCTGGCGAAGGGCGCGCACGACCTTCGACACCGCCTATGAAGAGTTCAAGACCCATGTGCTGGCCGCCTGGGCCAAGCTGGAGGACGCGGCATGACCAAGAAACGCCGGATGTTCGACATCGACCTGCCGGACGCGGGGCCCGATCTGGCCAGCGACCTGCCGCCCGATCTGGAGGTGAAGTCGATGGGGGCCGCGCACCGTCGCGGGCCGATGGCCACGGCCATTGGCGAAAGTGCCGTGGCCAACCGCCAACGCGCCGAAGTTGAGGCCGAGATCAGGGCCGAGAATGACGCGCTGGCCCATGAATTCGTGCGGTTGAAGAAGCTGGGGTTGATCACCGATCTGATCCCGCTGGACGCCATCCATGTCGGCAAGCTGCTGCGCGACCGTTCGCGCCGGCTGGATCCGCAGCTCGACGACCTCAAGGCTTCGATCCTTGCCGTGGGCCTGTCCAACCCGATTCTGGTCGAGCCCGACAGCCGGGGCGGCTACGAGCTGGTTCAGGGCTGGCGGCGGCTTTCGGCGTTCAAGGCCTTGCTGGACCAAACCGGCGATCCGCGCTTTGCCGCGATTCCGGCGTCGCTGATGCCAGTGGGCGAAACGCTGGATGGGCTTTACCGCCGCATGGTGGATGAAAACCTGGTGCGCAAGGACATCTCCTGGGCCGAGATGGCGCGTCTGGCGCGGGCCTATGCGGAGGACCGGGTCGGCGGCTGCGAGGATCTCGATCAGGCGGTGAACATGCTTTACGCCTCGGCCAACCCGCAAAAGCGCAGCTACATCCGGCGCTTTGCCTATCTGATGGGGCATCTGGAAAAGTACCTGGAGCACCCCGAAGCGATTTCCCGCAGCCTTGGCCTGGCTCTGGCGCAGCGCATCGAGGTGGATCCCGGCAGTGCCGCGCAGATGGTGCAGGCCCTGCGCACCCTTCCGGACCGCAACGCCGACGAGGAAACCGCGCTGCTGCTTCATGTGATGGAGACCCCGGTGGCGCCGCCGATTTCCCCGCGGGGAACTCCGGCGCGCGGCAGGCCGGTCAGCCGGGGCAAGACCAGCCTGCGCCTGTCCCGGCCCGAGGGGGAGTTGCGCTGTACCGCCTCGCCCGGGAAGGTGGAGTTGCGGCTGGATACCGACTTCTCGGTCATCGAACGCGCAAGGCTGGAGGCGGCGGTGGAGGCGTTCTTTGCCGTGCTGGATCGGGGTTAACCCAGCAGGTCAGTCGCCGGGTTCTCGGTGATTTCGACATCGGCGTAGTATTTCTGCGCCTGAATGGCCGAACGGTGCAGCGACAGTTTCATCGCCGCCGCCAAGGGCGCGTCATCCAGCGCGGCCTGCGTGAGAAAGCCCGAGCGCAGGCCGTGCGGCGTGGCATAATCCAGCGGCAGACCGGCAAGGCCAAGCCGGTGGCGCAGGATGTGGCGGATGGCGTCAGGGGCCATCTGGCGGGGCAGGGCGCGGTCAGCGGTGGAAACCGGGCGGAACAGCGGGCCCTTGCTGACCTCTGCCGCCGCGATCCAGCCCATCACGGCGCGCGCGGCCCGACCCTTCAGCGGCAAGCGCGGCGCTTGTGCCTTGCGGGTGGTCTTGGTTTCCAGAAGGCGGACCCAGATCAGGCCCTTGGCTGCGAAATCCTCGGTCCCGATATCCTCGCGGCACAGTGTGGTCAGTTCCGAGCGGCGGCGGCCACCGGTGCCGAAGCCCAGCATCAGAATGGCCCGGTCGCGCAGGCCACGCAGACTGTCATCACAGGTCGCCAGCAACCGTTCCAGCACCTCGCGGGTCACGGGCCGGGGCGATTTCGGCTGGCGGGGGGCGGCATTGGCGTGGCGGGATTTCTGGCGGGCGGCGGCAACCTGTGGCGCTGCGAAGGGCGAGGGCAGGTTGCGCATCCGGTGAAACGCCCGCCACGAGGCGATCCTGCGGTCCAACGTCGCCGGGGCAGGGCAAGCCAGCGAGACGCGCAGGCCGCGGGCGATCAGCTCCATCGCCGCGTCCTGCGCCGGGCCGCGTTGAAGGGTGAGGTCCACCGAATGGTCCAGCACAAAGCGCAGCGCCACCCGCTCCTCCTCGGGCCAGGACAGGGCGGTGCCGAAGGTCGCGGCCTTCCAGGCGGTGATGTAGGCCAGATCCCGTTCCCAGGCGCGCAGGGTATTGGCGGGGGTCCCCCGGCGGTAAAGGTCGATCAGGGCGGCCTCGTCCTCCGGGCTGATCGGGGTGATGCCGGGGGCCAACGCCAGAACGGCGGGCTGATGACGGGCGGAGGTGGGGGTGTGGGCCATCATTCTGCCTTCGTTGCTGGGCTATTTGAGGCTGCGGCGGGGCAAAAGGCAAGAGGCACGATAAGGCGAACTTATCATGTGTAATGCCGGCACACCGAAGATGACTTGGTGCTGCGCAAAAGACGTGTATTATGATCAGCATGATCAGCCGCCCCTCCACAAACCCGAACAGTCTGGACGAGGACGACTTCAGCTCTGCCTCGCCCTTTGACCGGGTGTCGGAAGAGGCGGATCTTTGGTTTCTGCCGGAGCGCGAGCCGGTCGACACCGCGTTGCCGCCTTTGCCCCGGGCGGATCGGCGCAAGCTGTTTGACGTGGCCGAGTGGCGGCGCGCACAGGCGGGCTTGAGCGGCGAACTGGCCGATCTTGCCTGCCGGTTCGGCGCACTGGACGAACGGCTGCGCGACGCGGGCGAGGGGGCACGGCAGCGGCTGGCGCTGCGCGAGGTGGCGGAACTGTCGTGGTGGTCTGGCGGGCGGATCGGGGGCGAGCGTTTGGGCCTGTGGCTGGGCGCAAGGCTGGGCGGCGCTGGCGAGGATGGTCCCGCACTGGCAGAGGCCGGTTGGGTGCTGCGCCGGCTGATGGCGGGGCAGGGGCCGGCCAAGGGCGGCTGGACCAGCGGGATTGCCGGGTTTCTGGGCCGGGCGGCCTTGGCCGATGCAGACGATCTGGCGGAGGTGATGGAGCCGGCGGCGGCGTTGCATCCGGTCGTGCAGGCGGCGCTGTTGTTTCAGGTCTGGCGCATCCTGGGGCAGGGGCCGGCCCGCGGGATGGAAGCGGCGGCGATGGCGGCCTGTCATGGCGCCACGATGGGGCAGGGCCACGCCGGGTTCCTGCCGCTGACCGGGGCCGGGGCGCTGGCGCTGCGCGCGACCGGCACGGCCGAGGCGCGGCTGGCAGCTTGGCTGACCGGGGCCGAACAGGCCACCCGGGTGGCCTTGGGCCAGTTGGAGCGGGTGGCGCGCTGGCGGGCCGCCACGGCCGAGCGTCTGCAAGACCTGAGCGGCCGCACCCCCGGCCTGCTGCTGGACCTGCTGGCAGCCTGGCCCATGGTGACCGCGCCGATGGCCGAGGCGCAGACGGGGGCCAGCCGCGCCGCCGTGCAGCGCAATCTGGACCTGCTGGTGACGCGGCAGGTGATCCGCGAAATCTCGGGTCAGGGCAGATACCGGGTCTGGATGGCCCGCTTGCCGGGCTAGTCGCCGCCCCGCCGTTGCATTCGCCGCTGTCTAAGTGCACAGATTGGCGCCGAAACGGGGCAGGGCGGACCATGAACGAAGCGGCGAATTTCCTGAAGATCCTGCGGCATGATCCGGGGATGCCCGCGCCCGAGGGCGGGCTGGACGGCCTGCGCGACGGCTCGGTGGATGTGATTGTGGTCAACGGGGTGTTCGCGCCGGACCTGTGTGCGGCGATGGTGGCGGACCTTGAGACCAACGCGCCGGGATTTGAGGTGACGGAGTTTCCCGGCCCGTTCCGCTCGTTCTTCTACGGTCGCAATCTGAACCTGAACGAGCCGGATCTGGGCGGCTATTTCGCGGCGGCGGCCCGGTTCGAAGCGGATCTGCGGCGGTTCGGTGATAGCCTTGGCGTCGATCTTGCCGGGCGGTTGATGGCGGTGCTGTCCGCGCTGGATGGCGGGCGACCCTTTGCGGCGGCGCCCGGCCCGGGGGCCAGTCGGCATTTCGCGACGACCTTTCGCGGCCATCGGCCGGGCGGCTATATTCCGGCGCATTTCGACAATGAACAGGGGTTCCGCCCCAGCTATCGCCACATTGCCGAGGCGACGGAGGGCGATATCCTGTCCTTCGTCGTGACCTTGGCCGAGGCAGAGGCGGGCGGCATGCTGGAGCTGTACGATGTGCTGTCGCATGACCCCGAGACCGGCCATCGCAACGACGATCAGTTGGCGCAGAAGCCCGATCTGAGCAAGCTGCGCTCGCAATTGGTGCCGGTGCCGGCGGGGTCGATGGTGGTTGTCCGCTCGGGTCGGCGGCTGCACAGGGTGGCGCCGGTCGAGGGCAGCCGGACGCGCTGGACGATGTGCAGCTTCATGGCCTCGGCCCGGGTGGGGGGCGGCACCTATTGCTGGGGATGAACCTGTCCTATTTCGACGGCCTGCTGGCGGCGCGGCAGCGCGGGCTGGTGTCAGAGCATGTGCATCTGGGGCTGTGGGATGCGGTGCCCGGACAGACGCTGGAGCTGGCACAAGAGGCGATGAGCCTGCATCATCTGCGCCATCTGCAGGTGCGCGCCGGCGATGCGGTGGTGGATGTCGGCTGCGGCTTTGGTGGCAGTTTGCGCCTGCTGGACGGGCAGGTGGAGGGGCTGCGGCTGACCGGCGTCAATGTGGACCCGCGCCAGATCGAGATGGCGCGCGGCGGCATCTGGCGTAGCCCGGCGGCGTGGCTGCTGTGCGATGCGGCGGCGTTTTCGCCGGGCCGCACGGCTTGGGCCGACCGCATCCTGTCGCTGGAGGCGATGTTCCATTTCCCCGATCTGGCGGGATTCTTTGCCGCCTCGGCACGGGCGTTGCGGCCGGGGGGGCGGATGGTGGCCAGCACGATCCTGTTTGGTGAAGGGGGCGACGCAGCCTCGGTTGCCGTGGTCAGCGCGGGCTTTGCGCCGTGGCCGCGTCCGGATCTGCGCCTGACCGAAGTGTGTGGTTTGGCGCAAGGCGCGGGGCTGGCGGTGGTGCAGGTCGAGGATCTGGCGCCGCGGTGCCGGGCGGGCTTTGACTGGATGTGTGGACCATGTCCGGCCCATGTGACCGACAACCCCGTGATCGAACTGCGGAGGCTGTTCGAGGCGGGGGTGGCGTCTTATCCGCTGCTGGTGCTTGAGCCGCAGGATCAGGCGGGCGGGAAGACCCAGAAGTAATCGCCACTGGCCCCGCCGGCGGCGCTGGCCTCGTCTGACAGGCGCTGAACCATCTGGTCGATGCTGCCCGCAGGCCAACCCCGGCAGCTGCGCATCTTCAGCGTGACCGGGTCATAGTCCATCACATCCTCGGCCGGGGCGCGGGCCATCAGGGCCGAGGGCAGCACGGCGCAGTGATAGACCCGCAGCCCGGTGCCCAAGGCGCGGGCGCGGGCGAAGCTGGACAGGAAGCGTTCGGGCGCATCGCCCGGCAGGCCCATGATGATCTCGGTCGTGACCGAAGCGACCGAGCGCAGGATGCCCAGCAGACCGCCCAGACGGGAGGGGTCAAACTTGCGCTCGACATGGCGCAGGGTGGCATCGTCGAAGGATTGCAGGCCGACACCGATATGCGGCGCGCCGACCTGTTCCAGAAAGCGGATGTGATCCTCGGTCAGGGATTTGGGATAGACTTCGGCGATCAGGGCGCGGTGTTTCAGAAAGCCGGTGTCCTCGGCGGCACGGCGGAGCGCTGTGAAGGCCTGACCGTTCAGGTTCAACCCGGCATCGGCCAGAAGAAGCGCGTTCAGGCCAAGCGCGTCCATCGCGGCGAATTCCCCGGCGATGCGGGCGGTGGACAGGACGTTCTTGGGTGCTTCCATCACGCCCCATTCGCAGAAGGAGCAGGTGAAGGGGCAGCCGCGATAGGTTTCCATCAGGCCGATGCCGCCCGCCGGGATCAGGCTTTGCCGATAGGGCGAGGCAAGCAGGTCCAGCACGGCGCGCGGGGCAGGGGGACTGCGCGTCCACGCGCCGTTCTGGCGCAGGGTGACGCCGGGAATCTGCGACAGGATTGCGGGGCTGCGGTCTGAAGCCTGAACCAAGGCGGTGAAGATCGCCTCGCCCTCGCCCTCGACCAGAACGTCGATCCGTTCGGCGGCGGCGCGAAACGGGGCCAGCGCCAGCATGTTGGGCCGGGCAGAGGGGCCACCCAGAACGATGAGGCGGGTCGGGTCATCCTCAGACAGCAGCTGCGCGGTTTCGGCCAGCGCGGGCAGTGACCACAAGAAGGCCGATCCGCCGAGGATGTCGGGGTCGAAGGCGGCAATCTCAGCCGCGACCTCGGCTGCGGAGCGGGTGCGTTCGTCCCAGATCCGCACCTCAAGCCCGTCAAGGCCGGCCGCGCCCAGGGCTGCGGCGATCATGTACATCCCCATGTTCGGGATGAAGGGCGGCATGGCGGGGTTTTCGGCCGGATACCACGCCAGCAAGGCGACCCGCCGGCCCCGGCGTTTCATTTGCGGAACGACCACCAGTATTCGCCGGCTTCCCCGCCGTGCTTGGCCACGCGGTTGTTCAACTCCTCGCGCATGGCGATCAGGTCATGCGCCGACCAGGAATGGTTGGACAGCATCGCCATGTTGCGCGGATCGAAGGTGATGTCCCAATGCGGCAAGGACCGGCTGAGCAGGGCATCGGGCAGCACAAGGCAGTGATAGACCCGCACCGAATAGACCGGCAGGCTGAGGGCGTAGTCCAGCGTCCTGCGGAAGCCTTCCGGCGTATCTTCGGGCAGGCCCATGATGATCTGCATCTCTAGCCCTGCCACGCGCGACAGTTCTTCGACGGCAGGCGCAAGGCGACGCATGTCGAAGGGGCGGTTGTGGGCCTTGAGCACGCGTTCGTCGGTGCTTTGCAGGCCGACACCCAGATAGGCGGTGCCGACGGACGCCAGAAATTCGATATGTTCGGGCTTGGCGAGGGTGGGATAGATCTCGGCCCAGAACAGGGCTTCCGAGAGGAAGCCGTTGCGCGCGTGTGCCTCGGACAGGTTGCGGAAGGCCTTGGCGTTCAGGTTCAGCCCGGCATCCAGCAGGAAAACCGCCGGGGCGCGCAGGGCGCGGAAGGCGGTCAGTTCGGCCTCGATGTAATCGGTCGGGAAGACCTCGCGCGCGGGGCGCGAGACGCCCCAGGCGCAGAAGTTGCACGACAGGGGACAGCCACGATAGGTTTCCAGATAGGCCACCGCACCGGCGGGCATCAGGCCCTGCTGATAGGGCGAGGGCGTGGCGGACAGGCTCATGGTCAGGAGTTCGCCCGAGGCCGACCAGACGCCGTCGCCGTCCTTGCGGGTCCACAGGCCCGGTGTCGTGGCCAGCGTGGTGTGGTTCAGGACTGGCGCGGCCATCAGGTGGACAATGATCGCCTCGCCATCGCCTTCGCAGACGGCATCGACGACCCGCGCCGACTGGCGGAAATGGAAATGGTCAAAGGCATCGCGGCGGGCCGAGGGGCCGCCAAACAGGAACAGCGCATCGGGTTTGGCAGCGCGGATGTCGCGGGCGAAGTCCAGCAGGATCGACATCGACCAGACGTAGACCGAGAAGCCGACAAGGTCGGGTGCGAAGTCAAGGATCGCCTGCAGTCCGGCGGCGTGACCCAACTCGCCCAGATCGAAGAAGCGGACGTCGACATCATGCGGATAGCTTGCCCCGCGCGCCGCCGCATGGACGCGGTGGATGCCGTAAGACGGCATCGGCAGGGGCATTTCGCTGCCGTCGAACGGGGGGGACGAGCACACCAAGGCAAGTCTTCTCATGTCTGCGCCTTGTTCCTGCCAGAGGTCAGATGTGGAATTGCCGCTGTGGCAACTGGGCTTTATTCTAGGCCGAATTGATAAAAGTCAACTGGGCAATCTTTGGATTCAATAAAGTGCTCTTTCGATATTAAGGCCATCGCTTTCGATAAAAGCCGCAGGTTCGCGGTCGCTGCGCCGTGTTGCGCCGTGGTATTGCGGCCGGGATCCGGCATCGGGCGGTGGTCCCGGGCGCTGGGTGGGGTGAGCCTGAGCCGGGTCTGCGCGGACGTTCGGGTTATATGTCGTTTCGAAACGCGGGCGTCGATCGGAATATCAAGGTTCGGCTGCCGGAATTCCTTGCCGCGTGTGTCAGAATATTCCGTAAATGGCAGACCGGCGAATGACGCTGCCGCCAGGCTGAACCCAATAGTCGATGCCAAGGTCAAAGCGGTAAGGGGCAAGGGCTGCGGCATCGGCGGCGAGGGCGGCGGTCAGGGGCGGGCTGAAGCCGGTCTCTTGCGCGAACTGCAGGGTTTGCCGGACCGGCACGCGTGAGAAGTAGACCGCGCTGGAATGCGACTTGCGCGAGATCACGAAGACCTCTTCGTCGTAGCGTCCGGGCTGGAGGGGGTCGGGCAGCGGCGGCAGGCCGGACAGGTCGTGCATGATCGCGGCGCGGTCGGGGGCGCTGCGGTAGAAACGGTAGTCGTTCTTCGGGCGGCGCACCCGGCCGTCCCAGACCTCGGACAGGCCGGCGCTGATCGTGCCGCCGTCATGCTCGAAATAAAGATCGACCGAGGTGATCCCGGTGTCCACGGTGCTTGCGTCAAATTCTACGGAGAACATGAACCACGGCCATGGATCGGCCGCCGCAAGGCCCGGGGCCACAAGTTCGGGCAGACAATCTTGCAGGTCGGCGATGCCAAGCCGGCGGTCGGCCCGGTCATAGTCGTAAAAATACAGCTCCCACGACAGCACGCCGGCGGTGGATTTGACGCCCCAGACGGTGTTGAAGGTGCCCCAGCGGTCCTGAATGCGGCGGAAGACGGCGGCGAGACGGTCACCGCCGGGGGTCTGGTCCAGCGCGTGCACAAGCAGCGCCGATTGGCGCAGGGTTTGGGCGTTGGGGGCAGTGACGGGGTCATAGTCCCATTCGCAAAAGTCGCGGAACGGGTCATCGGGCTGGCGCAGGCTGCGGGTCAGGGTCATGGCAGCGCCGCCTCTGGCCAGCCGTAGAGGGTGACGAAAGCGGCGCCGGCCCGGTCGCGTCCGATGGCCACGTGGGAGGGCCAGATGGTGGGGGCCGTGGCGGCGGGGTTCAACGCCGCCACGATTCGGCCAAGGGTGTCAAGCAGGTGTGGATCGGGCGCAACGTCCATCAGCCCGATGTCCAACGACAGGCGTGCGCTGCCGGCTTCGGACACGCGCAGAATGGGGCAGGAGGCCGACAGCCTTAGGATGAACGCGTGCAGGTCCGGTGGCAGGGCGAGGGCGGTCAGGACCGGCGCGGGGTCCGCCAGCAGATCATAGCGGTGCAGCCGGGTCTGCGATCCGGCCTTAAGGGCCAGATAGGCAAGCCCCTGTTCCGGCGTGGTTTCCGGCGAAAACTCCAGGTAAAGTTTCCGCACGCTGCCGCCGGTTGTATCCGCCTCGTCCAAGCCGAGGTGCAGGATCTCGGCGCGCTGCCAGTGGCGGGTCAGGCTGTCTGGCAGCGCGGCCCCGATCAGATCGCCCAAGGCCTGCGGGCCCGCCCCCGGAACCATCGCGGCGCGGGGAAAGGTCAGCAGGAAGCGGTTGCAGGACAGGCCCTGCGCCGAAATCTTGCGCGATTGGGCGACCAGCGGGTCATGCCGCAACACAGGGCCGAGCGCGCCGATCATCGTCGTCAGCGATGCTGGCGGGTTGATCAGGCTGGCAAGCATGCCGCAGGTCCGCACTCAGGCTGCGCGGATCGTGGCCGTCGGACCGCCGGAGTAGCGGGCCGCGTCCCCCAGCTTCAGGATGTTCTGGAGCGAATGCAGATGGGCGTAGCAGATCGACAGGCCACCGTTGGCAAACAACGCCCGCATCTCGGCCTCGGGGATCTGTTTGAGGCGCGCCCGGTTCAGGACCGAGAAGCCGCCCATGCTGCCCGGAGCGCCCGCCGCGCTGCGATAGGTGGCCTGCGCGTCGTCCAGAAGGCCAAGGCGGTCCAGATGGGCGCAGAAGGCCTGCGTGTGCAGGAACTGGGTCTGATATTCGACGGTGAAGCTGAGCTTCTTGTCCAGAAACGGCGTCTGAACCCCGGCGTCGTCGAACAACCGTTCGCCGCGCCCGTCGCGGTTCACGCCCCTGTAAGCCTCGTCCAGGCACAGGGTGAAGGACTTTTCGTCCTGACCTTCGTGGCGGGAGAAGATGAAGGGGTAGCGGCGCAGGAAGGCGGGCAGGTAGCCGCCGGTCCAGCTGCCGTCGAAATCGACGTGTTCGTTGTGATCGGGGCGCAGGCCAAGCAGGGCGGCCGGGAAGAGCGAGCTGCCGTTGCGTGCAAAGACGATCGGATGGCTGAGCGCTGCGGCCTCGAACTCGATGCTGAGCAGGGGCACGGAGTTGACCTTGGCGGCGAAGGCGTAGGATCCGCTGATGTCCACGCTGACGTCGCCATGGCTGACCGAACCGATCGCGGTCACACGGTCGTAGATAAGAAGTTGTCGGCTCATCTTGCACCCTCGTCTGTGCATTCCTCAGGGAACGCGAGGTGATGATAGTCAGAAGATCACGCTTGTAACAGGCCATTATCCGCGTTTGGGTCTGTTTTGTGACGGGATGTACGTATGTTTGACGTTCCGCGTGCGATTCTGACGTGGCGGCAATCGAAAGATAAATTATTGGTATGCCTAAAGATATTTATGTATAGCTTAAGATTTTATACAGAAATTGAAAGTTTATCGTAATATACATCTGGCTAATCAAAGAAATTATGCCGCAGGTCGAAATATTTGATTTCAGGACAGAACCATTGCAATTGGCGGCTAAATATCATCATGTGAAAGTTACAAAAAGTCGCCCTCGAAGGCGACTGATCTAGTTTTGATGAGGACACAATGTCGGCACCTTTCGGTCCCCGTAGCTTTGGCATGTCACTTTCCCGCGCCCTTCGGCGCGCCCGTCGTCGTGTCCTGCGGCGGGGAGCAGTGCCCGAAAGCACCCACCTGACGCGGGCTGATCACGCCTGGAAGCTTGAGGCCCTGGAGCCGCGCGTTTTGATGAGCGCGGACCCGTTCTCGATCGCTTTGGGGGCCTATGCCGGGCAGGTGGAGCTGCGGTTTGACCAGACGGCCGGGGGCAATCGTCAGATTGTTGTCCATGCGGCGGATCCGGTGACGACGCCGGATGTGACCTATGACATTTCGGCCAATGATGAGATCGACATCACCGGCGGTGCGGATGACGACCAGATCAAGCTGACCTTCGGCGACGGCTTTGACGATTCCGGCTTGGCCGTGTCGGTCGATGCCCTGGGTGGGGCGGATTCCGTCACGATCGATCGTCAAGGCGCGGTTTCGCTGGGCAGTTTGACGGTGAAGTCGGAATCCATCTCTGTTGGCAGCAGCACGTTGTCGGACGGGGCGTTGGGGATCAATGGGTCCTTGTCGCTGCTGGCGGATTCCGCGACCTCGGGCGGGGCGACGCAGATCACCTTGACCGATTCCCTTTCGGTGAGCGGCGATGCGGTGATCGAGGCTTCGGCCTTGCAGGTTGCGAGCGGCAATGCATCGGCTCAGGTCGCGGTGTCTGGCGGGATCACCGGGCTCGGTCTGGTTTCGGTGACCGCCTCTGTCCATCGGGCGTTCTCGGACACGTCCATCGGTATCAACGACTATCAACTGGGCTCGGCCACGGCGGCGGTTTCGATCAGCGATTCTGAGGAAAATCCGGTCGCGATTGAAGGCAGTTTTGTGAACATCGAGGCGACGGTGACGGGCCAAGTGTCTGCCGCCGCCAATATGGGACTGGGTGGAAACCTTGGAGCCGTGCTGGACTCGCTGAAGTTCGTGCACATCCACGCCACTGACTCCGCCTCGGTCGATCTGGGGACGTCGCACATTGTTTCGGGCGGCGGCGTGAATGTCGATGCCGTCGACTCCACGCATTACGCTACCGCAGGGATCTTGGCCTGGAACGAAGTGCAGAGCTCTGCCACGGTGACGGGTTCGGACGGGACGATCGACGCGGACGCCGCTGGCGTGCAAATCCAAGCGCTGACCGCTTTGAGAGTGACGGCTGAGGGCCCGGTGCAAGGCGCTGTGGACAATCCGCCGAAGTTTGCCATGATTCTGGCGGCGTTCGGCTTCAACGACGTGTCGGTCACGGATTCGGTTTCGCTGACCAATGTGGTGATCCAGTCCGTGGGCGCTGTTGGCGTGACCGCCACGGATTCCAGCGTGATCAGCGCGCATCTGGCGGGCAGAGCCGTGTCCTTCCCGGATGAAGTCGGTGGCGGGGCAAGTGCAGGGTCAACCGGTCTGCCGCAAGTGGCGATTGGCGGTATGGTTGCGGCCAACGAGGTGTTGGCCCATGTGACCGTCAGCCTGTCCGGCGGTTCGATCACCACGACGGGCGATGCGGCGGATGTGACCGTTGCGGCCACCAACGGGATGCATTTGTCCTCGGTCGTCGATGGCGGGGTTGAATCCAACTCCACCGCCGTGGCGGCGATGATTGCCTTCAACAACGTGGGCTGGAATTCGGGGTCGGCCGGTGTTGTGGGCAATACCTTCGACACGATTCTTGGCACGACGGTTGCCGGCAGCGCGGATCCGTTCGAGACGCATGTCACGATGACCAATGTGCTGGTGGATGCCGCCGGCGCTGTCACCCTTTCGGCCGTCGCGCGGCCGACGATCGAAGCCAAGGTCGCGGCCAGTGCCAGCGCCGCTGACAAGTCGCTGGGGGCTGGTCTGGTTGTGGCGGGCAACCGGATTGTGTCCAATGTTGGTCTGACCATCACCAATACCGATGGCCGGAACATCGCGGCGGGTGGCGACATCACGCTGGAGTCCTCGGACACCTCGACCATCACGGCGGATGGCAGTGTGACCTCGGCCAGCAAGGGCGGGCCGGCCTTGGGTGGGCTGTTCGCGCGCAACCTGATCACCTCGAACGTCGGCATGGCGTTCACGGGGGCCACGGTGTCGGCGGGTGGGGCGCTTGCGGCCAATGCCGTCGAAGCGGCAACGATCACCGCCACGGTGAGCGGCACGCAGCCTGAGGCGGAAGAGAAGGCAGAGGAATCCGATCAGCCGTCTTTCGCGCTGACCGGGGTTATCGCCACCAACGCCATTCTGGGCGGCCTGACGGTGACGGTCACGGATTCCGCGCTGACCTCTCAGGGGGATCTGACCATTGCGGCGGCCAACACCGGCACCATCACGGCGGAAAACACCGCCTCTGCGTCCGGGCACGGGACGACGGTCGGCGTGAGCCTGGCCTTCAACACGATTGGCTGGCAGGCGCAGGACATCTTCTCAAACAGCATCGACTCGATCCTGGGCACGAATATCGGCACCAAGGCGGAGTCCGTTGATACTGTGACGATTTCGGGGGCCTCGACCCTGACGGCCAACGGCGGCACGCTGTCGGTCACGGCAGAGAATACGCAATCCATCACCGCCAAGCTGGTCGCTGCGGCGGCCTCGGGTGGGGCGGCGGCGGCGGGGATCCTGCTGTCGAGCAACATGGTGGCCAGCCGGACCGGCGTCAGCATGACGGGCGCCACGGTATCGGGCGGCGCCCTGGTTGTTCTGGCCAACGAAACCTCGACCATCACGGCGGATGTGTCGCTGAAGGTGGCCGGCAGCACCGTGGCTGCGGGCGGCCTTGCTGCGCGCAACGACGTGCGCAACGGCGCAAGCCTGACGCTGACCGATGACACGCTGCACGCGGATGGCGGTGCGGATTTCGCGGCGCGGTCCAGTGCAACCATCACCGCGACCCTGAGCGGGTCGTTCGAGATTTCCGCGGACGCCAAGGCTGGTGGCCTTGCCGCAGCCGGGTTCATTGCCAACAACATGATCCTGACCAGCGCCCATTTGACGATGACACGCGGGTCGCTGATCGCGGGGGGGGATGTGTCCTACCTTGCCCGCACGTCGGGCACGATTACGGCGGACAACTCTGCCACCGTCAAAAGCAATGGCACGGCGGTTGGCATCACGCTGGCCTTCAACACCGTGGGGCTTGAGCCGCAGAACATCCTGCTCAACACGATTGATGCGCTGATCGGCACCAATATCGGGACCGAGACGCCTGCCGATGCGCTGGTGACCCTGACCAATGCCGAAATGACGGCGGGCGGCAATCTGTCTGTTGCCGCCGAAAGCGCGCAGGCGATCAGTGCCAAGCTGGCTGCGGTGGCAAGCTCGACCGACAAGGTCGGCGCGGGCTTCGTTGTCGTGATGAACCGCGTCAGTTCGCGCAGCCAGATCATCGTCACCGATACGGTGGACCACCGCTCTGGCTCGACTGGCGGACCGGTGACGCTGGTCCCGAATGACGTGGTGCTGGTTGATGATGGACGGCGCACCAACGGTCAGGCCGGGCGGCGCTATCGCTACATCGGCGCGGGCGAGGCGATGGACCTGTCGCACGCGGACTTCAGCGATGAAAGTGCGTGGGCGCTGCTGCCGCTGGTCGATGTCACCGGCAACCTGTCCTATGCGGCGCAGGACACCTCGACGATCACGGCCAATGTCACGCTGGAATCCTCGGGCGGGACCTCGTCGGTGGGCGGGCTTGTTGTGCGCAATGATGTGCACGGCGGTGTGAAGGCGCTGTTGACGGATATGGCCTTGCAGTCGGGCGGCGACTTCTCGCTGTCGGCCAAGGGGGCGGCGCAGATCGAGGCCACGGCCTCGGGCACGACCAAGGTGGCGGCCCCGAAGGATTCCGAAAGCAAGGATGGCGGCACGGCCATTGGCGGCCTGATTGCCAACAACATGGTTCTGGGCGGTGCTGAGGCGACGATTTCCAGCGGCACGGTTGTTTCGGGCGGTGGGCTGGATGTTCTGGCCGACACGGTGACGCTGATCAAGGCCAGCAACGCGATGAAGGCGGAATCCGATGGCACCGCCGTCGGCATCACGCTGGCCTTCAACAGCATTGGCTGGAGCAATTCCGACATCTTCACCCAAGGCGCCAGTGCGTTGCTGGGCACCAGCCTTGGCACCCAGCAAGCTGCGGCCACCACGGCGCAGATCCTGAATTCGGTCTTCGCCGCGGGCGGGGCCATGCGCGTGCTGGCCGGTGCGACAGACCCGAGTGCGGCGCAGAACGGCGCGCTGCTGGACGCCTCGATCGACAGTTCGACGGCGGGCGGTTCGGGGTCCGCAGGGGTTGGTCTGGTGCTGGCCACCAACCGGGTTCTGACCTCGACCACGGCCAAGGTCACCTCGGCATTTGCCGATCCGGACTACTATTCCGTGGGGTCCCTCGACGTGGCGGCCAAGGACACGGCGGCGATCAATGCCAAGACCGCGATGACGGCTGGCAGCGGTGGCGGTGCGGCGGTGGGCATTGTCGTGGTGCTGAACGACGCGCGTGGCGATGTGCAAGCCACCATCACGGGCCTGAAACTGCTGGTGCAGAACGACCTGATCCTGACGGCGGATCAAGCCACCACAATCACGGCAGAGCTGACCGGCAAGACGGAATCGACCGAAGACAAGGACAGCCAGGATTCCTCGATCGGCGCTGGTGGCGTGATTGCGACCAACCTCGTGCTGTCGAAATCGGCCGCCACGCTTGAGAATTCTGACATCTCGACCGGCGGCAGCCTGTCGGTGACCGCCAAGAACGTCGGCAGCATTTCTGCGACCAACACCGCGACGCAGTCGGCTGCCGGTACTGGAACAGCCGTGGGCGTGACGCTGGCCTTCAACACCGTGGGCTGGGCCCCGTCGAATATCTTCGCCAACACGATTGACACCCTGCTGGGCACCAGCATCGGGTCGCAGGACACCGATACCGTCACTGCCAATGTCAAGACCTCGGCACTGGTGGTGGGCGGCGATCTGACGGTTGCGGCGGACAATGCCGCCATGATCACGGCGTCTGTGCTGAACGAATCCAAATCGGGCGCGGCTGGGGCTGCAGCCTCGATCGTTCTGGCGACGAACCTTGTGTCGTCGCATGCCGATTCCGCCCTGCTGTCGCCGGTTGGCACGGTTCTGGTGAGCGGCGGTTTGTCTGTCACCTCCAAGGACGCGGCAGAGATCACGGCCAAGGGCACCGTTCTGGCGACCACCGTCGATGCGGCCACGGCTGGCAAGGAATACATCAAGGTCAACGACTATAGCGACGAAGGCGACACTGAGGTTGCCTTTGGCAATCAGGTTTTCGTCAAGGACGGCCATACGGCCGGTGGCACGGTTGGCCATATCTACCGGTTCATGGGCACGGACACGACGCTGAACCTGTCACAGACCAACTTCGCCGACACCCGCTACTGGTTTGAAATTCCGCCGCCCGTCGGCTTCATGGGCACCACGCTCGGCTTCCTCTATTCGGCGATGCCGCAAGAGGCCAAGTCCTTCACCACCACCTTGCCGATCGGCAAGGACGGCATGACCGTTGGCGTCAAGGTCAAGGCCGGGTGGGACGATCTGACCATTCTGGACTTCATCTCCAAGCAGGGGGTTGTCCCGGCGGGCTTCCGGCTGACCAGCACGGGCTTTGTCTTCGGCCTTGGGGCTGCGGGCGATTCCGGGCTGGCGCTGCCGTCGATCTCGGTCGATCTGGTTATGCCGAAGATCAAACTGCCGAACTACGATTTCAAGCAGGTCGTCGGGCAGGTCGAATACAAGGGCAAGATGGTCGACTATGGCATCGAGGCCAAATTCGGCTGGGATGATCCCAAGTTCCCCGAACTGGTCGCGGCCCTGTTGTCGGGCGATGCCAGCTACTTCATGCCCAAACTGGACTTCGGCTTCTATATTGATGCGCCCGACCAGAAGGACGTGACGCTGATCAAGAAGCTGCCGACCAGCTACAAGCTGCCGACCTTCGACATCAAGTTCTCGATCTACGGCAAGGCGTTCAAGCTGCATTATGATTCCACGGAGGCGCTGACGCTGCCGGTCGACAACCCGCTTCTGTTCGACTCCTCGTTGCCGGCGGTGACGCTGCCGAAGTCGATCATCAAGGACGTTGATCTGGATGCGCTGATCTGGGACGCTAAGGACCTTGCGGGCCGCCCTGACACCTATTGGGACACAGCGACCACCTTCAGCATCAATTCCCCGGATGCCTTCAAGGACAGCCTTCTGGCTGCGCTCAAGGTCCTGCCCAAGACGCTGGACCTGACCGATCCGACGCTGACCTTCTCGTTGCTGGGCTACAACCTGTCCGAGAAGCTGCCGGTCAGCACGCTGATCAATCAGTTTGGCAGCCCGATGCTGCAGGCTGGCGCGACCAACCACCTGCTGGTTGACCTGACCGACATCTGGGACGCCGTGCTGCCCAAGATCAACAACGTGAAGCTGTCGGATTATCTGGTCGATACGACGGCCAAGCTGGACTACACGATCCCGAAGATTGCGCTGGGGGACATCACCCCGGACGATCTTAAGGACCCGGTCTATGCGCAGGCCTTCGACGTTGGCATTCAGGTGCTTAAAGGCATCGGGTTCGACATTCCGCTGACCAAGCAGCCCAAGCCCAAGGCCGACGGCAGCGATGCCGAGGCGCCGGCCGCTGCCGAACAGGTAGGGACCGAAGAAGCCGGCACGTCAGGCGTGCAGGACATTGCGATCACGGTCGACAAGGACAAGGTCAAGGCCGACAGCGAACTGACATTCACCCTGACCTATGGCGACAAGACCACGGAGCCGATCAAGGTTCTGGATATCGGTGCCAAGACGAAAGAGGTGCAGCGCATCCTGTTCCTGCGTCAGGACCTGGACATCGCCAGCACCTTCAAGTTGTCCTACAAGGGCACTGGTGCAGACGACACGCTGAAGACCAGCGCCGAGCTGGAGCTGGGGGCCACGGTTGCGGCCACGCGCACCAGCCTGCAAAACGCCATCGACCTGCTTTTGGGCAAGGACGAGGACGGCAATTCCAAGGCCACGGTCACCTACAACAAGAAGGCCTCCAGCGCAGGTTGGGCCTTTGACATCGAATTCGCCGAAGAGGGCGTCAATCAGGCCCAGATCGAAGCGAAGATCGACAGCCAGATCGGCTTCCTGATCGTCCGCTCCAGCACCGAGGTTGAGGGCAACACGGTCACCGTCGAGGATCAGACGGCGGAAATCCAGAAGGCGCTGGACGCCATTCTGGGCGACGGCAACAGCAAGGTTGCGGCCTATGAAGAACCGGCCGCCGCAGCTCCTGCCGCGGACCCGGCGGCTGATCCTGCAGCGCCGCCTGCGGATCCGGCGCCCGAACCCGATCCGGCCCCTGCGGCCACCGGGCCGACCACCTTGCATTACCGCGTGACCTTTGCCGGTGATCTGAAGGAAAAGGCCGTCGAGGACATCAAAACCACGGTGGACGAGGCTTTGACCGGCCTGACCGTCGAAAGCACCGTGATTCAGAAGGGTTATGACCCGAAGGGTCCGAGCTTTAACATCACGGTTCCGCCGAAGGAAACCTACACGCTGACCGTCGTGGTGAACGGTACCACCTATATCGCGGAAGGCATCGCCAAAGGGGCGACCGCCGAAGACATTGCTGCCGCATTGAAGAAGGCAACGATCAAGCCGCCGGAACCGGCAGCGGAAACGCCGGCCGAGACGCCGCCGGCCGATCCTGCACCGGCCGATCCCGCTCCCGCAGAGCCTGCCCCGGCAGAGACGGTGACCGCCACCAAGGCCACCGACCCCGTGGAAGCCACGCTTGGCGAGACCGGGTTGGAGATCACCGTGACCGCCGGGGACAAGACCGGCACCTTCAAGATCGGTTTCACCGGGGCGATCGACAAGAAGACCGTCGAAAAACTTGACCTCGAAGGCACCGGCGGAGATGCGCCGGACCCGGAAGAACCTTCGCAGGGCGGCGTGGCTGTCGGCGGGCTGATCGTGCGCAACGACGTTCGCAGTGGCGGCACGGCGCTGATTGATCAGGCGATCCTGCAGGCCGGTTCGGTCACCGTGTCGATGGACGAGGCCGCGCGGATTCATGCGCTGCTGGACGCCGTGGCCGAGGCCAAGGGCGACGGCAAGGCGCAAAGCACCGCCGTTGGCGGCATCATTGCCACCAACCTGATCCAGAACGATTCCTCTGCCAAGATCACCGCCAGCACGGTCACCGCCAGCGGCGACGTGCGGGTGTCGACCGACAACCGCGCCGACATTCTGGCACGTAATGCCAGCTCGATCACGTCGGACGGCAATGGCGTGAACGCCACGATGGCGTTCAACAGCATCGGCTACGATCCCGAACCGCTGTGGAGCCACATCGCGGACTCGTTGGTTGGCACCAATCTGGGGACCGAACACAAGTCTGAAGCCGTGGCACAGATCGACGGCTCGTCGATCCAGGCTGGCGGCGATCTGACCGTGCGGGCGGTCTCGACCGCCTCGATCCTGTCGCAGGTGACCAATGCCACCTCGTCACAACTGAGCGACAAGGCGGCAAAATCGGCCTCTGCCGTGGCGGCCGGCTTCATTCTGGCGAGCAACATGATCTCTTCGGCCGCGCGGGCCGAGATCACCAGCAGCGGTGCACAGAGCCAGATCACCACCGATGGCGCTGTTGTCGTATTGGGGCAGGATGACGCCAAGATCCTGTCGAACGTGAACCTTTCGGCCAAGACTGGCGGAGATGGCGAGATTGCGCTGGCGATCCAGGCCCTCGCCAATTTCTTCCGCCAGACCTACACGGACTATTCGGGCACGCAGAACATCACGCTGGGTGACCGGGTGCGCGTTGGGTACAATGGTCTGACGGTTCTGGATCGGCCGGCCTCGTTGGCGGCCGGCGACCGGGTGCGTCTGGATTGGGACATCTGCAACGGCAAGGCCGGTGTGGTGTACGAATATGTCGGAGCCGACCCGCTGTCGGACCCGCATCTGGACCAGCAGGACTATAGCGACGCTACGCTGTGGCGCGCCGTGAAGGGCGACCCGGACAAGGTCTATATCGCGCTTCAGGCGCAACATGGGCTGGATCTGGCGACGGAAGATTTCACCGACGGCAGCAAGTGGCTGGAACTCGACCTCGATTTCATCATTTCCAAGGCCTCCATTGCGGCCAATGTCATCGAAGGTTCGGATGCCAAGGGCACCGGCTTTGGCGGTCTGTTTGCCCGCAACGATCTGCGCAATGATGTTGCTGCGACCGTGTCGAATGCGCTGGTTCAGGCCACGGGCAACCTTTCGGTCGATGCCCTGCAGACGGCGTTGATCGTTGCCAAGGACGAAAGCGTCGTCAGCGCCGATACGACTGGCGTCAACGTCGTGATCGCCAACAACACGATCATGGGAGGCAACACCGCCCTTGTGGCGGATTCCGACCTGACGGTGGGCGGCGACATGGCCGTTCGGGCCGCGACGCAAAGCTCGATCCTGGCCACGGTCAGAAGTGTGGTGCAGGCGTCCACGTCGGTGGGCATCGTGCTGGCGTTCAACACGATCGGATACCAGCCGACCAACCTGCTGTTCGCGACGGTTGATGCGCTGGTTGGCACCAATCTTGCCGGATCGGCCACGGTTGCGACGCTTGCGCAGATCCGCAATTCTTCGCTGTCGATCACGGGCGGTTTGTCGGTTCAGGCCAAGTCTTCGGGCGGGATCGTTGCCGTCATCGAAAGCTCTGCCCTGGCGCTGAAGGTCAAGACCAGCAGCGGCGGCGAAAGCGGGGCCTCGTCGATCACGGTGGCGCCGATCCTCGCGATGAACAAGGTGGCGACCAGCACGCAGGCCCTTGTCACCGGCCTGCCGGATTCCACGGTCAACACCATGGTTGGCGATGCCGAGATCTCGGCCGGATCGGCCACACAGGTTCTGGCGCAACTGTCGTCTTCGGCGATCAGTCTGGCCGTGGATGCCACCGGCGGGGACAGCAAGTCCATCGCCATCGGCGCAGCCCTTGGCCGGAACGAAATCACCAGCGATGTCACGGCCCAGCTGACCGGGTCGGCCACCGCTGCGTTCAAGGCGGAGGGCAATCTGGCCGTTCTGGCCGTGGACAATTCGTTCATCCACGCAGAACTTGTGGCCACGGCCTTGGCCGTCGCCGCGGGCACGTCCAACGTCAAGGCGGTGAGCATCGCCGCGAACTTCGCGCAGAACATCATCCGCTCCTCTGTCACGGCAACCGTCGTGGATCTGGGCGATGTCGAAGCGGGCAGCGACCTGACCGTTCGTGCCCTGCGCACGGCGACGATTGAATCGATTGGCCGTGCGACCGCGGTTTCGGTTGCGCTGTCGCTGGGGTCCAGCTCGACCCCGTCGGTGGCGGGGGCGGGGACCATTGCCCTCAACCAGATCACCGGCGGTCTGATCGCGGAAATCCGCAATCTTGGAAGCGTCCATTCGGGCGGCAAGTTGACCGTGGAAGCGATCAACAGCGCACGGATCACGGCCAATATCCTGAACATCGCGGCGTCTTTGAGCCTGTCGATGGGGCAGTCCACTGCGGCGGCCATCGGGATCGCGGTGGCGGAAAACATCATCGGCTTCACGCAGAATCCGCCGGCCACGACCACCTACACCAGTGGGTCCGATCCGGTCTTGCTGCACACCAATGACACGGTCCGCATTCTGGGCAACCATGCCTTGTCCGGCCAAGTCTATCGCTACATCGGCAAGAACCGTTCGGCGTTGAGCTATCTGGATGTGGAAGACTACTCGATCTCTGACAACTGGCAGCGGATCGACCTGAACGCGGACCCGGCCCCGACCACGGCGCAAATCGTCAATGTTGGCACAGTCACGGTCAGCGGCGACATTCTGGTGCATGCGGAATCGGCGGAATCCATCGCGGTTTCTGCCATCGTCGCCTCGTTGGCGGTGGCGGCTTCGGCCAAGGGCGGCACCTCGCTGGCGGGTGCCGGATCTGTGGCGCGCAACCGCATCCGGGGGGGCAGCAAGGCCCTGATCCGCGGCATCAACAACCTGACCGGTGGCGATGTCAGCGTGCTGGGTGAAGACCGGGCCGAGATCAAGAGCGTTGTGATCGGGGCCGCCGTGGCAGCGGCGATTGGCGGGACGCAAGGCGCCACCTCGATCGCGGTGGGTCTGTCGATCTCGCTCAACGACGTCGATACCATGGCCTCGGCGAAGATTGATACGGTCTTCGGTTCGGTTGGCAATGTCACGGTGCGGGGATGGGTTGCCCCGCCGGGAACCATCAACATCTCTGCCACGGGCCTGACGAGCGCCAAGCTTGACGCGGCCACGCAGCTGGCGGTGACCAAGGACGCGCAGGGCAATGTCGAAATTGACCCGACCGCCTGGACCAATTCTGTGGCGACCTGGACCACCCTTGTCGCCGCGATGAACACCTCATTGCCGTCGGATGGCAAGATTGCGACCTACAACCCGATCGCCGATCTGGCGTTGTTCGATGCGGGTCAGGTTCCCTCGACCGATCCTGCCACCAAATTGCCGCTGACCGAAACGGTCACGGTGGCCGATACGGATACCGAGCGTTACGTGCTGCGCCAGGCAACCTGGCCGGAAGTGCTGACGCTGCTGTCCCAAGGGACCAAGGCGTTGCTGCCGGAACACCCGACGGCCCAGAATGAAAATGACGCCGCCGAAGCGGTGGAAGCGGCGCGCAGCCACCTGATGGCGCTGTTTGCCGGTCAGGGCGTCGCGTTTGACGGAGCCCTGAGCGTTGCGCAGCTGATGGACAGCGCGGGCAGCGATCCGTTCAGCGCCTGGCGCATCTCGGACGAATCCGGTCACAAGTGGATGGTCTACGAAGAGCCGAACGGCAAATTCGGCGTCTACAACGACGGATTGCGCCTGTCGAAGGCGCAGTCGAATGACGGCTGGATTCTGGTCGATGATCGTGGCCGGTCCTTCACCCTGAAGCCGGACGGCGCGCGTCTTGTCGCACGCCAGGACACGGTGGTGGCCATCGGCGTGGCCGCGGCGTTGAGCGTCAGTGCCAGCGGCGGCACCTCGCTTGCCATTTCGGGCGCAGGTGTCGGCATCAACAACGCGGTGCGGGGCGGAACGGCCTCTGGCATCAGTGACAGCAACCTGACCTCTTCGGGCAATGTGATCGTCGAAGCGACGGGCGAGGCGGGCATCAACGCCGTGGCCGTGGCCGTTGCAGCGGCGCTTGGCTTCGGCAAGACCGGTGTCGGCGTGGCCATCGGTGCTTCGGTGGCGCTCAACTCCATCGGCGAGGCGGGCAACACCTTCTCTGTCACGGCGGATGTCAGCAATTCGCGCATCATTGCCACGGGTGGCATGCAGGTCAGCGCCAACAACCGCACGCAGACGGTGGCCACGGTGGTCGCCGGTGCGGCGGCGGTTGCAGGCGGGCAGACCGGGGTTGCCATCAGCGGTTCGGGCGCCGTGGCGATCAACGACATCGAGGTGACAACGCGCGCCGCGATCACAGGGGATGGCGATACGGTTCAGCGGATCGAGGCGAGCAGCCTTGCCGTCACGGCCATCAATGACAGCCGGATCTACAGCTTCGTCGGCGCGGCGTCGCTGGCGGTGGCGGTTGGCCAGCAGGGCATTGCGGTCGCCCTTGGCGCGTCGATTGCGCAAAACGTGATCGGCGGCGACACGGCGGCGCGAATTGACACGCTGGCGGGGGGAATCTCTCTGTCGGGCGTTGCCCCGACCGACACCGGCCTTGGCATGGTGGTGGACGGGCGCAGCATCGAAGTGTCTGCGCTGGAAACGGCGATCATCAACGCCACCTCGATGGCGGCTTCGCTGGCGGCGGGCTTTGGCCAGACCGGCGTGGCGATTTCGGGCGCAGGCGCTTTTGCGCGCAACCGGATCAACGGCGGCGTTGCGGCCGAGATCATCGCGGCGGACATCGTCAGCGATGCCGGCGACATGTCGGTTACCGCCAATTCGACCAGCATCGTGCGCAGCACGGTGGTGGCGGCCTCGGCCGCCGTGGCAGCGGGTCAGACCGCCGTTGGCGCCTCGATCGGCATGGCGATTGCCGAAAATGACATCGGCTTTGCACAATCCAGCCAGCAATCCATCGCCCCAACCTATGTGGCGGGCACGGATACGCCGGCAACCGTGTCGAATGGTCAGATCATCTACATCCCGACCGGTGGCAAGGCGGGCGAGGCCTATCAATACATCGGCAGCACGCCGATCCAGGCCAAAGACTTTGCCAAATTCCAGTCCAACCACAGCCGCGATGCCGCGATCGAAAAGAACGACGTGGTCTATGACGCGGCGACCGGGGCGCTGTACGCCTATCTGGGCGACAGCCCGCTGGGAACGGGCGCGGCGCTGAACTTCTCGGATTCCAATCTGTGGATCAAGGGCAGCGTCCTGAACGTTCTGGATTACAGCAAGCTGGACTTGTTCAAACGGGTCGATCTGTCGCGCAACGGTGCGGCGATCCGGGCGCAGGTGCTGAATTCCAACATCACGCTGACCGGCGGTCAGGCAAAGGTCATTGCCACCAACACCTCTGCGATTGATGCGATCACCGTCGCGGGGTCTGTTGCCATTGCGGGCGGCCAGACTGGCATCGGCCTCGCGGGCAGCGGTGTCGGGGTCACCAACCGTACCGCATCGGACGTTGCGGCGCGGGTTTCGGGCGGATCGGTCACGGCAACGCGGCTGACCATTTCGGCCCGCGACGACAGCACGATCAGTGCGGTTGCCGCAGCGGCCTCCATCGCGGCGGCCTTTGGCCAGACCGGCATCGCCGTGTCGATCGGCGTGTCGATTGCCAGCAACGCGGTGGACAATTCCGTTGTCGCCGAGGCGTCGAATCTGTCCCTCATCAGCCTGTCGGACACCGCCACACCCTTGGTCATCGAGGCCAAGACCGGCGCCGGCATGCTGTCCCATAATATCACCACCGGGGGGAATCTCACCTTCGACCGGCTGGATGATGCCGCCAAGCAGGACGAGGCGGGCACCGACGGGGCCACACAAGACGCAGCGACCCTGCGGGCGTTGAAGGCCGCGCTTGAAGCTGCCGGACAAGTCGTGGATGCCGACACGTCCAGCGACAACAGCCTGCTGGCCAGCCTTCGGGTGTCGTCTGTCAAGGATGGCGAAAGCTGGTCGGTGGTCGATGCCAGCGGGCGTCAGTGGACGCTGAACAAGTCGGGCAATCAGCTGGTGTCCAAGCGCAGCACGATCACCGCGATCAGTGCGGCCGCCGCGCTGGCCATTGCGGCCGGGCAAGTCGCCGTTGGCGTTGCCGGGGCAGGGGCTTCGGCCGTCAACGCCGTCACCTCCAACACCGTCGCGATTCTCTCCAACACGACGATCAAGTCCGATCCGGCTGGCAAGATTTCGGTCACGGCCAGCGACATCTCGGCGATTGACGCGACCGTGCTGGCTGCGGCTTTGGCGGCAGCTGTGGGTCAGGTTGGCGTCGGCATCGCTGTCGGTGCTGCGGTGGCGCACAACTACATTGGCTTCGATCTGGACGGGAACGCCCGTTCCGATCGGGGCGCCGTGCGCGCCGAGGTCACCAATCTGACGCTGAGCGGCACCGATGGCACGGGTGCAGGCTCTGCGCTGGACATCTCGGCGCAGTCTGATCGCAGGATTGACGCGCTGGTCTTTGCCGGGTCGATGGGGATCGCCGCCGGCATGGTGGGGATTGCGGCCGCAGGCTCGGGCGTGGGTGCGGTGAACCGCATTGGCGGATCGACCGTGGCGGGCATCTTCGGCTCTGGCACCGACATCCAGTCAACGCAGGTGACGATCAGCGCGCAGAACCAATCGCGCATTGATGCCGTTGCCGCGGCCGTTGCGCTGAGCATCGCGGGTGGCATGGTGGGGGTCGCGCTGTCGATCGCCGCGACGGATGCCTCCAACGAGATCACCAGCATCGTGCAGGCGACCATCGCCCGTGCCCCGAACGTGGCTGGATCCGGCCGGGTCAATGCGACCGGCAGCATTTCGGTGACCGCCGAGGATGCCAGCTCGATCCACGCGCTTGGCGCAGCGGCAGCTTTGGCCGCGTCCATCGGCGTGGTCGGGATTTCCGTGGCCGGTGCCGGTGTCGGCATCCGCAACACGATTGGCACCAGCACGACGGCGGAAATCGTCGGAGCGACGGTGACGAGCGGCAGTGATCTGCTGGTTCGCGCCCGCAGCACCGGCTCCATCGAGGCGACCGTGATCGCGGCGGCGCTGGCCGCCGCCGGTGGCGCTGTCGGCGTTGGCGTGGCCATCGGCATCTCGATTGCGCGCAACGAGATCGGCTTTGGTGCCGATGCCACGACGCCCACCTACACCACCGCCACGGATACCCCCAAGGCGATCCATGCCGGCGATGTCGTTGGCGTGACCGAGGGCGTGCGTCAGGGCCAACTGTTCCAATATGTCGGTCCGAACACCATTCAGGCGTCGGATTTCGGCAAATACAGCACCACCGATACCACGACGCGGACCATCAAGAAGAACGACGCGATCTATGATGCGGCGACCGGGGCGATCTATACCTATCTGGGCAGCTCCAACTTGTCCTCGCGGCCTTCGGCGCTGGATTTCTCGGACAAGACCAAATGGGCCAAGGGCGGCATGCTTGCGGTCATGGACTATGCCAATTCCAAGCTTTGGCGTGAAGTTGGCCGAGCCCGGCAGGGTGCGGTGATTGCAGCGCGGATCGTGGATTCCACGGTCAACAGCGGCGGCAATGTCACGGTGAATGCGGCGTCCACGCAGGAAATCCGTGCGATGGTGCAGGCCGTTACGGCGGCCATCGCGGGTGGCGGGGTTGGCATCGGCGTGTCGGGCTCGGGCGCGTCAGCGACCAACCGGCTGGCGACCAATGTGTCAGCCTTGGTGCTGTCCAGTTCCGTTACGGCGGACAACGAGGTGGCGATCACGGCCACCGACGACAGCCAGATCGACGCGGTCACCGGGGCATCGGCCCTGGCGGCAAGCTTCGCGGCGGTCGGCGTGTCGGTTGCGGTTGGCGTGGCTGATGCGACCAACATTCTGGAAAACCGTGTACTCGCGGAATCGCGCACCAGCGATCTGGTGGCTTATGGCACCGGCGGGGCCGACGACCAGTCGATCACCATCACGGCCTACACCAACGCGGCCCCGACCTCTTACGGGTTGTCGACTTCGTTGACCTCGGGCGATCTGACCGATCTGACCGGCACGGCCACGGACAGTGATGGCAACCCGCTGCAAAGCGATGTCACCAGTGACGACGCCCTGCGCAGCCGGCTTTACGCCGACATGAACGCCAGCGGCGCCGGCATTGATGGCCCGGCGTCGGCTTTGCGGGTCTCGGAAATCTTGGCGGGTCGCCGTTGGGCGATTGTTGACAGCACGTCTGGCAAGCAATGGGTGCTCGACAAGTCGAGCGGCAGCTATACCGTGCAGCGCGTGTCGATCAACGCACTGTCGCAAGCCGCAGGGCTTGCGGTTTCGGGTGGTGGCTTGGCCAACATCGCGATGGCCGGTGCTGGCGCAAGTGCCGTCAACGTGGTCAACACTGACACGATTGCCCGGATTTCGGGCAACAAGACCGCAGCCGGCAGCCGGGCAACGCAGGGCGGCGTCCATGTCGAAGCCGGTGCGCAAAGCAAGATCCAGGCAACTGTTCTGGCCACCTCTTTGTCGGTGGCATCGGGCGGCGGCGGATCGGTCGGGGTTTCGATCGGCGCAGCCTTGTCGGAAAACTACATCGGCTACAGCCTGTCGGGCGCCACGCCCTCGGCCACCGATGCCAATGACACCGACGCGCCCGTGGCGGGTCGGACCTGGGCTGTCATCGAAGATGCGACGGTCGTCAGCAAGGGCGGCGCCTCCAATGTGGTGTCCACCGCTGGCCAGACGATCAACGCTTTGGTGATCGCGGGGGCGGGCGCAGTCGCCGTGGGCGGCGCGGGTCTTGCCGCCGCGGGGGCAGGGGTCGGAGCGCGCAACTGGATCAACGCCGATACGGCAGCCAGACTTTCGGGCGACCTGCATGTGACCGTCGACAGCCTGATCGTGCGTGCGACGAACACCGCGCATATCGATGCGATCGCGGCGGCGATCGCCTTCTCGGTCTCCGGCGGTTTGGCGGGGCTTTCGATCTCGATCGCTGCATCGCAAGCGGACAACCGGATTCTGTCCTCCACCACCGCGGAAATCACCGGGGACGAGGACGCCGAGGGTTCGAGCGATGTTGACAACAGCTTCGTCAGCGCCAGCGTCGGCGGAATCTCTGTCGCGGCCATCGACAACGCTTCGATCAAGGCGCTTGGCGCTTCAGTGGCGCTGAGCATCGCGGTCGGGGCCGTCGGGATTGCGGTTGCCGGGGCCGGGGTAGGTGTGGTGAACACCATCTCGACGCGGACTGTGGCCAATATCGGCGAGGTTTCGATCTACACGGCCAGTGCGCTTTCGGTCACGGCCGATGGCAGCGCCGACATCGCCTCTGACGTCATTTCTGCCGCGGTTTCGCTGGCCGGTGGCGCGCTTGGCGGCGGAGCGGCCTCGGTCGGCGCTTCGGTGGCGCAAAACCTGATCGGCAGCTTCGGACGGCCGGACGGACAACGGGCCGGTGCGTTCGCCCTGATTTCGGACGGGGCCAGAATTGCAACGGCGGCCAATGCCATCCGCCTCGACAGCGGAACCGTGACGGTTCAGAACGGCACCTTCGCGCGGGCCCCCGATGGCAAGCTGTACCAGTACATGGGCGACCAGCCTGCGGATGTGTCGCTGACATCGCTGGATTTTGCGGCGGCAACCGACTGGTTCCAGGTCGGGCGTGCGGCCACCCCGGGTGCGGCCATCGCCTTGCCAAGCCCCTCGGACATCACGGCGCTGCAGGCTGGCACGATCGTTGCCAGCAACGGCAAGATCTATCGGTATTTCAAGCCTGCTGCGTCCTCGTCGATCGCGTCGGATCCGTCGGACTGGGCGGTGGTGTTGACCACCTCGCAGATTGCGGCTGCCAAGACCGGCACCGTCGGCACGCCCCGGGCGCTGAGCAAGAACGACGTCTATCACGTCGGAAGCGATTACTATTTCTACGTTGGCACGGGCTGCACGGTTACCGGCAGTGTGCCGGACCTGTCTTCGCCTGACTGGCTGCGCGCGCAGGTGCTGGACGGAAGCCAAGTCTATTCCGACCTGTCCACCGGGCAAAACATCAACACGGGGGACTATATCCAGACCGGTGGAGCCGCTTACCACTATGTCGGCTATGCCAGCGATGGCTTGAACTGGATCGGCGGCAAGACCACCGACACCGCGTTGACGGTATCGGGGCTGGATTTCTCCAGTGGGGCGCAGGCCATGGCGCTGACGCTGACCGACAGCGTCGCAAGCAGTTCCGTCAAGGTGAAAGACAGCGCAAGTTACACCGATGGCGGCTTTGATCCGGGCTCTTCGCTCGTGATTGCAGGCACCCATACCACCGGTCAGAAGACCGGTGTCGAGCTGGCCTTCGGGGCCGGCGCAAGTGGGGAATTCCGTGCCGGCGTCCATGATCTGACGTTCCGGATCAATGGGTTCGATCTGGCGCAGGGCGACAAGGTCGAGCTGGTTGCCTATGACGCAGATGGCAACGCCCTGACCTTCAGCTTTGCCAAGGACGATGGGGCAAATCATACCGTCACCGACGCCACTGGCGTCTATACGCTGACGGCTGGCGCTGGCACGGCCAATGCGGACGCCGACACGGCAGCCCGCGAAGGCTCGGTTCTGGTCACGGTCAGTGGTGTGGTTGCCAAGCTGGACATCCGCTACGCCGGTCGCAGCGGCAGCGTCGAAGTTACCGATCTGCAATACGCGCTCGATCCGCGCACGAGTGCTGATTACTTCAACGGCGTGATTGCGGCGCAAGCCTCGCATGTGAACGCCACGGCCACCTCGATCGTCCCGGATTGGTCGGAAGAGAAGGGTCTGCTGCTTCTGGCGGCGGGCACCTACATTGACGCGACCGTGCCGCTGTCGGCCACGGTCACGATGGTGCAGGGAACGGTTCTGGCTGTCGCAGACGGCGGCCACACGTACTATTATCAGCAGGTCACGACGCAGCCTGTGACGGTGTCGAACGATTACATCGCCAGCAAGAGCTATGCGACCTCTGGTGCTTGGGCCGATATCACGGATCAGGTTGTCCTGTCGTCCAGCGTCAAGCAAGCCACCACCAGCGGCGTGACGGTGTCTGCGGGCGATCTGCTGCGCGTCAGCTATAATGGCACCGACAGGTTCTTCCGGTTGACCAGCGGTTCGCCGATCTCTGTCACGAAGGATTTTGCCCGCGGTATCGTCGAGGGCAAGGATGTCTGGTCGCTTGTGTCGGATGCCGCCACCAACACGACCTGGATCGACGGGACCGTGGTTCTGGACGATCAGGGCCGGATGCGCGCCTATCAGCAGCCGACCACGCTAAACGTGGATGTGGTGAACGATCCGGGTTGGTACGAGATGACCTCGGCCGCGCCGGGCGGAAGCTTCGACGCCAGCCTCAACTATCTGACCGCCGGACGGCAGTTGCAGAACCTCGTGCCCGGAATGCTGGTCGCGGCAGCCAACGGCAATGTCTACCAGTACAAGACCACGGCACCGGCGCTCAGCAACCGCGATTTGTTCGCGATCGACTATGCGCATGACTCCAACTGGGCGTCGGTCACCGGTGGTGGCGCGGGTGGTGCAGACATCACCGTCGCTGCGACGATGCATTCCAGCATCACGGCCAATGTCGGCGCCTTTGCCGTTGCCATCGTGGCTGGAACCGAGGGAACTTCGGGCGCGGGCTCGGGGGCGAATGCCTACAACGACATCGAATACGATACCGTTGCCGACGTCTACGGCGCGACCTTGAGTGCCGCATTGGGCAGTGTTTCGATCACGGCATCGGACACCAGCAGCATCTCGGCTCAGGTGCAGTCGGCGGCCATCGCCGGCACCCTGGCTGGGGCCGGTTCTGCCGTCTCTATCAGCGTGTCGTTGGCCAGTGCCCTGATCGGGGGCAATCTGCGCGCCTCGATGCGCGACAGCACCTTGAGTGCCGGGCGTTCGCTGGACATCCTGGCCACCGACGACCGCACGATCGACGTCACCTCCGAGGCATCGTCGTTGTCGGTGTCGAGCGGCTTCGGTGCGGCGATTTCGGGTGGTGGCGCCGATGCGAAGATCAAGGACGGTGGGGTTCGTGAAGCGCTGTTGACCGGCAACGGCACACAATCGGTCAACGTGACCGGTGCGACGCGGGTCATCCTGAATTCCGAAAGCGATCTGACGGCCCACATCTCGGCCAACTCCATCGCGGCGGGGATGGTGGGTGTGGCGGCCTCGGGTGCCACGGCCACGGTCGAAGCGGGGGGCGTGTTCTACGCCCGCGCCGAAGGTGTGGACGTGACGGCGGGTTCGCTGACTGTCAATTCGATCCGGCGCATGTCTTCGGAGGCTGTGGTCAGCGGCTTTGCGGTCGGCAGCACCATGGGCATCGGCGCCTCTGTGGCGAAGGTCAGCATCACCTCTGACGTCGAGGCGCTGGTGGGTGGCGCGGGTGCGACCTTCACGCTTGGCGCGTTGAGTGTCGTGGCCAGCCTTGCGGCGAAGACCGGCGAGGATCTGGTCGATGTGGCAGCCTATGCTTCGGGTGGCGGCATCCTGCTGGGTGTGCAGTCGACCAACGCGGAATCGACAAACCGGGCCAATGTCATCTCGGCCTTGACGGGCGGGCTGTTCTCGGTTGCCGGGGCGCTGTCGGTTGGGGCGGAGTCCAGTGGGCGGCAACAGGCCACGTCGAAGGGCGTGGCGGGCGGTCTGATTGGCGTGGGCGCAACGGATGGGACGCTGAACTCATACTCCAACGTCTCGTCCTATGTGGATCGTGATGTCGTGGTGTCTTACGCCGGGTCGATGTCGGTTTCGGGTTCTGCCACCGACGAGAACTATCTCGACATCCAGGCGGGGGCCTTCGGGCTTGCTTCTGGCGCTGCGGCGCAGGGTGTGACCAACGAAAGCAGCGGCGTCTTTGCCGGCTTCGTCGATGGCACCTCCTCCAGCAACCGCGCGCTTGTGACGGTTGGCGGCACGCTGGCCATCGCTGCAACGTATCGCGCGGTGCCGACGGGCAATATCTCGACCAGCGCCTTCGGGGCGATCGCGGGTTCTGGTGCGTCGGTCACCCACAACGTGTCTGGCCATACGCAGGGCCGGATCGGCAACTATGACGACGTGCAGGCGGGCAGCATCGACGCGATCGTTGCGAACGCCCTGGACGGTCACACCTATGTCGATGCCAAGACCGGCGGCGTCGCTTCGGGAGCCAGCTCGACCACCAACACGGTGATCAATTTCACCGCGGAAATGATCATCGGCCACAATGCCTTTGTCACGACGACGGACGGCACCGGAAACCTGAAGATCAAGACCGAGAACACGCTGCAGCAAGAGGACCGGGTCAAGCTGGTCACCGGCGGCGCCATTTCCGGGGCCGGCGCCTATGGCACGCTGACCGCCAACAACCTTGTCTCGCAGATCGTGGTTTCGGAAAATGCCCATATCGCGGCAGCCGGCATGCTGGAGTTCGAGGCCACCGGCATCGGCAACACCAACCTGCAATCCTACAGCGAAACCTTCGGGGCGGCGACCGTTGCCATTGGCACCGCGACCACCATCGTGACGCCGCTGCAGCAGATCCTGCTGCTGAACGGGTCCAGCACGATTGCCGAAGGCAACATGTACCTGTCGGCCGGGTCCAACAAGGATCTGGTCTTGCCGAACCAGAACTATTCTTCTCGCGTGGACAACTTCGCCGGCTCGGCCATTCCGATCAGCGATCTGAAGACGGTGGCCCTGTATCAGGCCGACAACATCGTTCACGTCTTCTCTGGCGCGCATCTGGAAAGCTTCGCCAACATCGACCTGAACGCCGATGGCTGGGGTGATGTCGGCGTAACCGGCGTTGCAAAGGCGACCAACTGGACTTCTGCGCTTGGCAATGCGCTTGGCGGCGGCAGTGTCGGCTCTGGCAACGGGGCGCGGCGTGCGGAATCCTTCGGCTCGGTCATCAATGACGGTGACGTCGTGACGGGCCAGCGTCGCAACCGGATTCTGGTGACCAAGGTGAATTCCTTGGGGCAGACCGTGGTGGACGACATCACGCCGACAGCAACCGGCTATACCACGACCAAGGATGAAAACGGGCAACCGACCATCGCCTTCACACGGACGCAGACCGGTCTTGAGGCTCCGCAGTTCATCGAGATCCAGAAGGCCAAGGCCAACCTTGCGATCTACTCGGCGTCCAACAACCAGACGCTGAAGCAGTTCTACACCGATGAGATCAAGCGCCTGGAAGACGAGCTTCTGGCCCTTGGCTTGGCGGAACGTCGCGGGAATGCGGTTCTGCCGCTGTCCCCGGTGGTGGAAGTTGTCACCATCGCCCCCGTCAACGCCCAGGCCGGGCGCGTGCGGGTGCTGGCCGACTATCTGCAAGGCAGCGGTACCTTCAACGTGCCCAAGAGCGCGCGGATCGAGATTCTGCACAACTCGCCGGCGCAACTGGTGATATCGGGGATGACCATCCCGATGTTCAACGGCGGCATCTATTTCAACGGCACGGATGTCACGCTGAACTCTGCCAACGCGGCGGCGGTCAATGCCAAGATCATGGCGGCCAACGCGTTTGACCGTGATCAGAACAACCAGACCTACAACGGTGACGACAATCTGGGGCGCTATGCCGGCAGCACGCCGACGGCGGGCTTCGGCTATGTCAACGGCTCTCTGGGAACCGACAACAGTGTGCCCGAGATCATCATCAAGGTCGGCAACATCGCGCTTTACGCCGATCCCAAGACCGGCGCAGTGCCGCCGGCCCAATCGATCACGATCAAGGGCAACATCATTGCGCCGACGGCCAAGCTGACGATCATCAACCCGTCGAACGGCGGTTCGATCCTGATCACCGGCGAAGTGCAGGTCAAATCGCTGATCTTGCAGGCCAAGTCGTCCATCAGCATCTCGGGTGTGCAGCAGGCCCATGTCAGCGGCGACCCGGTTGGCGTTTTTGCCAGCCAGTATGGTGTCGGCACCAGTGCCGCGCCGGTCAACTCGCGCAGTGATTATTCACCGCAGGTCGATCCGAACGCGCCGAACATCCAGGCCGATATGGTCACGATCGACGCCGAGTACATCAACTTGAACGGCTATATCCAGGCCGGCAAGAAGGTCTTCGACCTTGAGATGACGGACGACATTGCGAACCAGATCAAGGCCGCCCAACGCGGCGGCGCAAACTACACGACCATCGAAGCGGCCTCGGCCCCGGATTACACGCTGATCTATGATCGGCAGGCCGCTCAACTGATCGTGAAGCCCCTGCGGCCAGGTGGCGGCATCGTCGACCTGACCGGGCGTATCACGAACACCGGCTATGGCCGTGTTGCGGCAAGCGCCGGTTATCCCGAGATCACGATCAACAACAACCTCAACATGGGCCAGTTCTCCACCAAGTGGCAGCTGGTTGTCGAAGACCTGGACGCGGACCGTCGCGGTGTCGGCAAGATCAAGATCGCCGACAAGCAGCAGAACCTTGCGTTGCTGTACACGGTGAATGCGGACGGAACCGTCAAGCAAGAGACCGAACGCCTGTCTGGCGGTGGCTATGTCGCCACGACCTTGGCCTCGATCAACGCCATTCCGGATTACACGCCGCAGGCCGGTCTGCGTTATGGTTGGGCGATCGGTGAAGAATCCCGGACGCGCGAAACCGCGCGTTGGGAGGAATCGAGCTGGCTTGGTCTGTTCAACCTCGGATCGAGGGGCATTCCGGTTCCGCCCGCGACCCAGACGCTTTCGGCAGCTTTGGTGCCGAACTCGAACTACTTCTACGTGTCGTCTCCGAATGGACCGGCCTACACCTATACGCGTGATGACGTCATCACCAGCGCGACGGATTGGAAGCAGACCTACTACAACGTCCGCTCCAGCTGGTACGGCAAGAAAACCTACACCTATCAGTACAACCGCAACGTCGGGCACTTCATCACCCACACCCACACGGTGCGGGCCGACTATGCGATCGACATCGACTTCCTGTACAACACGCAGGGCAAGATCGACATCAACGCCGGTCAGGCGGATCTGATCATCGACGGCCGTCTGACCAACACGCTGGGGGAAGTCACCCTCAGGTCGCTGGGCAACATCACGGCCAAGGCTGCAACCGATCCGAACTCGCCCTCGGGCAGTGGTCAGCCCAAGGCCAATATCATGGCCCGCCAGATCACCATCACGGCGGGTGGCAATATCGGCACGGACACCGTGGCGCTTCCGATCACGATCAGCACGCCTTCGGATCCCAACAGCGGCACGCTTGCCGATGGGGCGGGCGGCAACTACTTCCGGGTCGATGCAACGGCTGGCGGCGCGATCAATGTGCGCCAATATGTTGGCCTGTTGCGGGTCGGCACGGTCACAAGCACGGGGGACAAGACTTTGGTCGCCCTTGCGGGTGATGACGGGATCGTGCGGGCCAATGGCGGGCTGGAGCTGGTCACCGGCGGTTCGATCACGCTCAACAGCGCCAAGGGCGGCATCGGCGGTTCGGCTGCGGATGCAGATATCCGGATCAACACGGGGATCACCTCGGACGACAAGCTGAACGTCCAGGCTGGCGGCGATGTCTATCTGCGCGAAATCGACGACGGAATCGCGTCCCGGACCGATGACTTGCGCGTCAATCTGATTGATGCGGCAGGCCAGATGGTGTCGATCAATGTCGACAACGGCAGCCTGATCGACGGCAACGGCAAGCAGGTCGTGGACACCCGCGCGGTTTCCGAACTGATGGGGACCGTTTGGACCGACATGCAGTTGACCGCCGGAACCGGCGGCAATGCCAAGGTCGAGGACGCCAAGACCCAATTGCGCGCGTCGAAGACGCGGGACTACACCGCCTATTGGAACTGGCGCGCGACGCAGGAAGCGGCCTATCAGACCTATTGGGCCACGCGTGCAGTGCAGGAACAGGCGGGCGGTCTTGCGGCTGTCCTGGCCGGAACCTCTGACATCGTCTTCACGGCGGACCGTGAGACGGAACTTCTGTCGGGCTATCGTGCGGAAGTGCTGAAGAACCTTGACCCGAACTGGGGTCTGGTCAAAGGCAACGCCACGGCGGGAACCACGGTTGACGTCACATGGGGCGCCACTGTGCATTCTGTGAAGGCCGATGCCTCTGGGCACTGGACCGCGTCGTTCACGAAAACCGAGATGACCCCGGTTGACGCCGCCGCGGCGCCCACGGTCGGGGCGGGGGCGACGATCGTCTCGCACCTCAACGGCACGACCGATGCCGAAGTCGACCGCGTGGCACAGGCCCTGCTGGCGGCCTACCGATCCCGTGCAACGGCCGAATTCCGTCTGCTTGACGGTGTCTTCGGCCTGGCCACCTACGGCGCCGTTGCCGGAACTGCGGCAGCCGGGGCTTCGGTCTCGGTGACATGGGGCACGGCGGTCCGCAGCGTTACGGCGGACATCAATGGCCGCTGGTCGGCCGCGTTCACCCAGGACGAGGTCGGCACGCTTGATGACACCACCGCGCCGACCGTGGACGGCGGCACCCTCAAGTCCGCCACCCGTGGCGAGATGAATGGCGACTTCGCCTCGTCGCTGTACCTTGACACTGTCATGGCGGACGACGGTACCCACAAGCTGCTGCTGGCGGCGGCTGATACCGTGACGCTGTTGCAGTCCTATACTGAAAGCGCACTGACTTCGACGGATGCCACGGCCAGCCTGGTTCGGGCAGAGCCGACGGCGCTTGATACCGCCATCGCGACATCGAACCTGTCGGTCAGCACGCTGGTCAACTCGCGTTCCAAGCAGTTCCGCACGCTGGCATCGCAATTTGCCGACAGCACCTATGCCACACTGGCCGGGACTGGCACGCAAAGCGCGACCGTGACCGTCGTGTGGAACGGCGTCACCAAGACGACGGATGTCTATGCGGACGGAACCTGGTCTCTGGCCTTCACCAAGGACGAGATCGGGACGGCGGCGACCGAAAGCAGCGTCACGGCATCGACGGGCGCCAGCGCTGTCACATCGCGCGCCATCGCTTCGGCCAACACCGGATACGTTGTGCCACTGACCGCGGACGAAACCAAAACGGTTGAAGGCTCCATCAAGGTCTGGTCCTCGGATGAACTGGTCTACGGGTTTGGCGCGGGCCTTCTGAAGCCGGTGACCGACACCAACACGGCCATCGAAGATGCCAACGTCATTGCCGGCGCCTTCTTCTTCCACGCCAAGGGCAATGTCGGCGTCACCGCCGGTCAGGAACTGATCGACCTCAACCAGACCCTGTCCGGGCCGGATCGTCTGCTGCTTGCGGCTGCCGAACGGCGCGACGTCAACTTCCTGACCACTGACCGCATCGCGGCCACGGTGGACTTCAAGATCACCGGCAACAAGATTGTTCGACGCAGCGGGACCACGGGAACCGCCTTCAACACGGTCTTCAAAGCCGGCGACGTGCTGCAGATCGAAGGCAACACCGCCAACGCGACCGAAAAGCAGTTCTTCATCGTTCAATCGGCGAGCGCCAACGAGATCATCTTCACGACTGCCGACCGCAAAGTGTCGAGCCTTGATTTCAACGTCTCTGTCTTCCTTTCGGCGGTGGCGTTGAACCCGATGGGCAACGACGCCAGCGCGATGGTGACCGTCGATCCGTCCAAGCTCAATCGCGTCAGCTTTGTCGGTGGTGCGAAGTTCACCGGCTTCAACGTGGGCGATTCCATCATCCTGACCAACTTCTCGGGAACTGCGGTGGGCATCACCACGGACAGCAAACGTCCGTCGACCAACGTCAACACCTCGGATACGCCGTACCACATCACGGCCATCGCGGCCGATGGAACCTGGGTCGAATTTGCCGAGACGCTGCATGCGGAAACCTCGATTGCCATCAATCTGCGTCAGGTTGTCAAACTGGCATGGATCCAGGTTCAGCTGCGCGATGACTTCAACGTGACCGTTGATGGCCGGGTTTCGGGCACTGCGGGCGGTGACGTCTTCATCAGTTCCGAATCCACGATCAAGCTGGGCTCGATCACTGCGGGTGCTTCTGCCCGGATCAAGTCGGGTGACAGCCTGGTCAACTTGCTGAGCGGTACGGCCGAAAATCTGGTCGCGCAGAACAGCATCGTCTTCGAAGCTTCGCAGGGCGACATCGGCACCGGCGCATCCCGCCTGTGGTACGATATCCTGAGCGGCACCGACGACATGACGGCCCGTGCAAACGGGGATATCTGGCTGGGCGAGACGCATGGCGACGCGCGGATCAGCACGATCTACTCCAAGACGGGCAACGTCGACTTCAAGGCCATCGGGTCGCATGCGTCGATCATAGACTCCTCGAACACCGACTATGTGAAGATCGAGGCCAACGACATCCGTCTGTGGTCGACTGCCGACATCGGCAGCGCCGACAATCCGTTCGAGATCGAAGCGCGTGGCGACGGCTCGAAGGCGGGCTCGGGCTGGGTGACCTTGACGGCGGGCAGCAATCTTGGCGACGATATCTTCGTCACCGAGAAGAACGGCGACATGGTGCTGCGCAACGTCTATGCGGGCGGTGACGTCACGCTGGTGGCCGACCTCAGCATCCGCGACGGTGTGGACATTGCCACGCCGTCCGATCCGACCAGCGCGGATGACACAACGACCCCGTCGCTGCCCAAGACCGACATCACGGCGAACTCGATCACGCTGACTGCGCTGGCCGGATACATCGGTCAGGCGGGCAACGATCTTGACATCGACATGTCGCATGGGGCGGACGGTGTGCTGACCACATGGTCGGCGATGGACACCTATGTGATCGAAACGCATGGCGATATCCGGGTCAACACCATCGGCACGACCGATCCGGTCAAGCAGGTCAGCGCAGTTACCCTGTCAGGCACCTACGCGGCGGGCGACCATATCGCGATTTCGGTGGGGGCGGATCAGGCCTTCTACGACGTCGTGGCCGGGGATATCCTTGGCGCCGGCAACTCTGCCGGAACCCTGAACGCGATCGTGGCCAAACTGGTTGCCATGATCAATGCAACGCCGGCGTTCATCGCGCAGGTGGTTGCGTCGGCGACCGACACGACCGGCGTCTTGAACGTAACGGCGAAAGTTGGCGGCGTGGCCTTGGCTGTGGCGGCGAAGCGCAACAACGCCAACGTGGGCATTTCGGAAGCCGATGTCACAACTCCGGGCGAGGGCCGCGCGGCTTTCGTGACGGCGATTGACGGCTCGATCTTCAATGCGGCCCCGGTTGGGACCTCGAACGTGACGGGCGGCATGGCTTTCCTGTCCGCATCGCGCGACATCGGCGAGATCGACAATCCGATCCAGACCAGGATCGGAACCCTGCAGGGCGAATCCACCCAAGGCGACACCTATCTGGTCAACTATGGCAATCTGGCCGTTCAACAGTTCTATGGCCTTGCCGGAGATGTTGGCACGGCCATGAAAGCTGGCGGCCTGATCCATCTGACCGCCAAGAGCCCCATCACCATTGCCTCTGACGTCATCGCCTCGGGGAACATCCTCTACACGGCGACCGACAGCGCGGCGCAGGATCGTGACAACATCACCGTTCTGAACGGTGTGACGGTCAAGTCGACGACCGGCGCTGTCATCCTGCTGGCAGGCGACAACCTGACCATTCAGGCAGGCGCCACTGTCGAGGGCCAGACTGGTCTGATGTTCTACACCGACATCGGCAACGATGTGGATCCGGATGGCGGCGACATCACGATCGCGGGCAACCTGATTTCGGGTGCCGGCAAGGTCTATATGGAGACCAGCGACCGGGCGGATACCGTGCTGTTCGACACGACCGCCACCTTCAATTTCGGCAAACGGCCGGAAGCCGGTGTGATGAACGACTTCGTTCTGAACACCAAGGGCGGCGACGACGTCGTGACGATCAAAGCGAGCCTGTCTGCGGATCACATCGTGATTTCCACCGGGACCGGAAATGACACGCTGACCACCTTGGGAAGCCTGACTGCCATCGGCGTCTATCAGGGTGTTGCCAAGGACCGGGTTGGCGGTGACGTGCGCATCGACATGGGCAATGACACGGATGCCCATGACACGATCTCTCTCGGTGGCAAGGTGACTGCGGCGCGGGACGTCGTGATCACCAAGCTGCCCACCACGGAACATTCCGTCGTGATCGGGATCGACAAGGACACCGACCCGCTGGAAGTGCCGGTTGGCGAAGCCGGGCAGTTGAACGTGACGACCCAGATGGCCAATGGCGATATCCGGGTGAACTTCACGGCCCCGGTTGAGGATCCGGTTGTTGCCCTGACAGGGACCAAGGCGAATGTGCCCTATACCCTGCGCATCGTGTCCTACGACTCGACCGGGTTCACCTTCCGGGTGGAATACTGGCAAGGTCAGGTCACCCATCTCAATCAGCCGATCTCGGTGGACTGGATGGCGGTAACGGCAGGGGTGCACCTGCTGCCCGGCGGTCGCCTGATCGAGGCAGGTCGGCGCCAAGCCAACCAGACTTGGCAGACGGTCAACTTCACCTCTGGTTTCACGCAAGTGCCGGTCGTGCTGACCTCGGTCATGTCTGCCCCGGCAAGCGGGTCGGAAACCGTGGACTCGGACGCCTTCGCCGTCACGCCGGATGGCATGTCGGTGCGCCTGAAAGAGGCGGATGCCGGCAACCAAATCGTGGCAACGGATACTCTGGGCTATATCGCCATCTCGGCGGGAACCGATGCCGCGACGGGTTCGGTCCTGCTGTTCGATGGTGCCCTGACCCCGGCCGCCAAGAGCTTTGCCTATGGCCAGCTTCTTGGAAATGCCGTGGTTCTGGCGGATCGTCAGACACTGAACGAAACCGATGCCGGGCGCACCGTCATCACCGCGCTTGGCGCCACCTCGGTCTCGCTGGCCTTCGAAGAAGACCAGCCTGACGGCTTCCACCCTGGCGAAACGGTCGGCATCATCGCGGTGCCGAAAGGAACCTTCCCGGTCTCGGCGATCAATCCGAACCACAAGGAAGTGGTCAACGTCGGCGATCGGGTGACGGTCGAGCGTGATGGCAGCGTTGCCATCTATGTCTACCAAGGCAGCAACGTCGCGACGATCGACCTTGCCGGGACCGATTACAGCGACACCAGCCTGTGGAAAGTGCAGACAAACTCTGCAACGCAGACCGGCTTCCTGACGCTGACCACCACCAGCGGAGGCGCGATCAAGAGCGGACGCGACGTGCTGGTGCGGACCGGCGGCGGCGCGGATGTGCTGACCATCGGCGGTGCCATCGACGCGGGCCGGGATGCCTTGATCCAGACGGATCAAGGGGCTGACCAGATGACCACGACCGCGCAAATCACCGCGGTTCGCAATCTGGCAATCGAGGCCGGCGGCGGAACGGACAGCCTGATCTTCGGAGGTGCCCTTGGCACGACGAATGGCACGTTGACCGTGGACCTGATGCTGGGCGACGAAACCGGTGCGACACCGGCACCGAACCGCCAGATCCTCAACATGACCTCTGGAGGCATGACGGCGGGGACCCATCTGCTGCTCAATGCATCGGGCACGGTCGGAGCGGACATCACTCTGAACGCCGATGCCTCTGCCGGTGACAATCTGACCTTCCGTACTGATGCTGGTGCGGACGTGATGACGATCAACGGCAACCTGCAGGCCGATAACGTTCTGTTGAGCCTTGGGGCAAACAACGACAAGCTGGCGATCACCGGCACGGTTAAGTCGGTTGGCGGCACGGATTCGACCACGACCTCCAGTGCCACCTATGGTGACATCACCTTCGACTTCGGCAACGATGCCGACGCCATTGACCGCTTCACGCTGGTTGGCTCGTTGAACGCCAAGCGCGACCTTCGCGTCTTCAAGCTGCCTGAGACGACTTACAGCGTCGACGTGGGCACGTCCTTCTCCCAAAAGGTCGTCAAGAATGACACGGTGACCGTGCAAAGCACCTCCGGGGCGTTGATCTACAAGTACATCGGGTTCTCTGCCGCCACCGTCGACCTGAGCGACACCTCGATCTACACCAACAAGGGCGCATGGCTGGCCGTCGACAACTTCTCGGACAACACCGGCTATCTGACGGCGGACTTGTCCGGCAAGGGTACGGTTGTGGCTGGCCGCGACATGCTGGTCTGGACCGGCGGTGGTGCAGACGTCTGGAACACGGTGGGTGTGACGCAAGTCGAGCGGAACATCATGGTCCGGATGGACCGCGGGCTTGACCGTTTTGTCACCACTGCGGACGTGACCACCAAGAGCGGCTCGATTGCGTTCCTGATGGGCGACAGCCCGGCCACCGATCGTGGCCCCTTCGCCCCCAAGGACGCTCCGCCGCAAGAAGTGGTCTTCGACAAGAAGGCTGTTGTCACCGCAGGGACCGACCTTGTCGTGTCTTCCAACGCGCAGGGCGACTTCCTGTTGCTGGCAACCGGTGCCGTCAGTGCAGGACGCGACATCTCGATCCATTCCGAGGACGGGCGTGACCTTTACACCTTCGTTCAAACCCTGACTGCAGGGCGCAACCTTCTGGCGCAAAGCGGGATCGAGACCGACAAGTTCACGGTCGGCAAAGGGATCGAAGCGACCAAGGGTTGGATCGAAGTTGACCTGGATATCGGCAACGAACGCGATCTGAGCCTGCCGCAAGTCTTTGAAGTGACCGATGGGCCGATCACGACCGGCACCAGCCTTCTGATCACGGCAACCGGCAAGACCCCGGTCTCCATAACCGCCAAGGGTGTGGTGACGACGGGAACCTCGGCCACGATCAGCACCGGGACCGGCGATGACAAACTGTCCTTCACGGGCGATGTCTTGATTGGGACCGATCTGAATATCTACACCTCGGGCGGGGCGGATTCCGTCCTGTTCGATGGCAATCTGACCACGGGCGGCCTGGCCCTGATCGACCTTGGCACCGGTCCGGCCTCTTCGCTGACCGGAAGTTCTGCCGGACAGGATCTTCTGCATGTGACAGGCGACCTGACGGCTGGTACTTCGATCAGCCTGGTGAAGTCTGGCATCAATGCGGCTGCGATGACGCTGGACGGCAAGCTTGTTGCCGCAACATATATCCTTGCCAGCACCGGCAGCGGTGATGATACGCTGACCTTCAACGACACCGTAACGGCGGGGACCGACCTGAGCGTCTCCACCGGCGGCGGCGTCGATGTTGCGACCTTCGTCAAGGCGGTGCGGTCGATTGGCGGCAACATGCTGTTCGACTATGGTCTGGTCGATGCCAACGGGGCACAGCTGATCCTGTCGGACACCGTCCGTTCCGGCGGCGACCTGAAGATCACCAACACCGGCAATGGCGGCTTCACCGCCAGCATCGCCAAGGCGGTTACCACCAACGGCGACATCACGATCGACACTGGCGACGGCTGGGACGTCATCGACTCCAAGGCCATCGTGACGGCGGGCGGCGATCTGACCATCACGATGGATGGGGGCGGCGACGCCATCAGACTGGCGACCGGCGCAGGCTTTGTTGCCAAGGGCGACGTCAGCATCAACATGGGTGACTTCGACGGCATTGCCGACGAGGTTTCGCTTGGCGGTGCGGTCACGGCTGGCGGCGCATTGCACCTGTCCAACAAGGGAACCGGCGGCACGGCCTTCAACCTGACCGGAGCCAACCTGACAGCGGGCAAGGGCGGTCTGTTCATCGATATGGGCGATTCTGCCGACGATGTCGGGCTGACAAACACCACCATCACCAGCGCCGGCGGCATCACGCTGAACCTGGGTGGCGGCGACGATGCGGTTTCCATCGTGAACACCACACTGACCGCAGCCGGTGACCTGACCCTGAGCCTTGGCGCAGGGGCGGACAAGATCGGCGTGCAGGGGGCAACCCTGACCGGAGCGCATGTCATCTTCGATCTGGGGGATGGCGACGACCTGTTGGTGCTGACCGATCTGGCAGCGCTGCATGGCGCGGCCAGCATCTTGGGCGGACGTGGCGCCGATACGATCGACATCATTCGCCTGCCCAGCCAGAGATCGGGCGACAGCCTGACGATTGATGGCGGCGACGGTGCCGACAACGTCATGATCCAGACCTTCGGCAGCCTGTCCGGAGCCGGCATCAACTATGACATCGCCGTGCGCGACAGCGGCACCGGCAAGTCCGCCGCTGATACGCTGGACATTCGCGGCACGGACGACCCGGACCTGTTCCTGGTTCGCGATGGCGCGGTGGCCCTGCGCCATGGCACCTTTGCCCAGATGGACGGCGGCACTCTGCCGGCCGGACAGGAACGCATCCTGTACGATTCCGCGCAGGAGGGTCTGTGGCTGCGCAGCTTCGGCGGTGCGGACTTCGTGGCGCTGGACGATACCTCGACGGCGACCATGGTCGACACCGGCACGGGCAACGACTACGTCCGAGTGGGTCAAGTCTATGCCGAGAAGCCGGCCGTGAGCCTGGCGCAGAACGGCGCTACCGTTTCGGGCGTGACGACGCGGTCCGTTTCGGGCGGCTGGTTGTCTGACGGCGTGTCCCATACCACGCTCTTGAGCGCGGGTGACGGAGATGACCGTGTCGAGGTCAACTCCAACATGGGCGACCTCAAGATCGAGGCGGGTGCCGGCAATGACTCGGTCACCGTGCGCAGCTTTGCGGCCGCGGATGGCTCGGGCGCGCTGATGAATGGCACGCTGTCCTTGGCCGGGGGGATCGGAAGCGACTCACTGACCGTGCGGGGCACCGACGGGGCGGATACTTATCTGGTTGAAGCCGCGTTGATCCGGGGCGCAGGCCGCAGCATTGCCCTGTCGGGGACCACCGAAATCATCCGTCTTGATGCGGGTGCGGGCGACGATACGGTCAACGTCAACGCGAATTTGGCCAACACCTACACGGAAATCCTTGGCGGTCTCGGCTCGGATTCTCTGTCGGTGGGTGCTGCCGTGACGGGTCTGCGGGCCTCTGCGGCGGATGCACCGGCGGCTGTGACGGTGGAAGCGACCGACAGCGTGGCATGGCTTGCCGCGAACCGTGGCCCAGCCGCGGTGACCACGCTGGCTGTGACGGCGCTTTCCATTGATGGGCCGCGCAAACTGACCACGATCGCCGGAGCGCTGCGCTTTGACGGCGCGGGCCAGACGGCCGACGCTTTCGGCCGCCCGATGACCATGGCGGACGAGACGGTTGCACATGGCGTGACCGTCTCGGTCGGCGACGACAGCACGGCGCTTGACCGGTTGACCTTGCGTTCGGATGCGGGCAACGCCCAAAGTGGGGCGTTGAACACCGTCACCGACGGCGGGCGGACCTTCCAGCTGATCACCGGACTGGATCAGCCCGACAACGGGGTGACGATCCAGACGGCGTCCGGCCCGCTGACCCAAGCCAAAGGCATCTGGGCCACGGCGATGGAAGTGACCGAAGTTCTGCTGGGGGCTGGCAAAGACAGCTTCGCCTTCGGCAATCTGGCGCAGACCTCGGACAATGCCACGGCGACGGAACTGGTTGTTCTGCAGGCCGGTGGCGGCGATGACTCCATCACGGCGCAATCCGTGCTGGGGCTGCAGGCGCTGGTTCTGTACGGCGATGGGGAACGCGGCGAGGCGGCCTATGGCGCGACCAAGCCGGTTGGCGCGGACACGATCGATCTGTCCAAGCAGTCTTCGGGTGTGGTCCTTGTGGACGGCGGTGCCGGAAACGACTCGATCCTTGGCGGTGCCGGTACCCTTGTCGCCCTGGGCGGCGAAGGGGCTGATACCCTGCAAGGCGGAACGGGTTCGACCATTCTGGTCGGTGACGCCACACTACTGCTGGACCGGGCGACCGCGCGCGTGCGGATTGATGCCGCGCCCAGCACGGGCAATGACCGGGTCACCGGTGGCACAGGCACCCAAATCCTTGTGGGCGACAACCTTGTGTCGGATTCCTTCGGCGTCGCCGGAGTGCATCCGCTGAGCCTCGCCTCCACCGGAACGGGCGGCGCGGACATCATCTCGGCGGTCAATACCGCTGCGATCATCCTTGCCGGTGGCGGGGCTGACACGGTGACGGCGGCTGGCGCGCAGGTCATCCTGGGTGATACCGGGACCGTGACCTTGTCGGTTGCGGGCCGCGTGCTGCGGGCCGTTTCGGACGGCGCTGCGGGCGGTGCTGCGGACACCATCACGCTGGCCAGTGCGGGCGGGGTGGTCATTGGTGGCGACGGTGCCGACCTCATCTCGGCGGCGGGCGGGATCAATATCCTGCTGGGCGACGATGGCGATGTGACCTTTGCGGCAACAGGTGCTGACCGCGTGGAATCCCTGTGGTCCACCCGGTCCGGAGCGGACACGATCACCGGCGGCGCAGGCCGCGATGTGATCCTGGGCGGTGGCGGTGCGGATGTCATCACGACAGGCGAGGGCGACAACATCGCCTTCGGCGACAACGGCATCCTGTCGGGTCTTGCGGCACATATCGCCGCAGGTCTGACCTTGCCCAAAGAGGGCGGCAGCCTTGTGATCCTCGCCTCGGCGTCGGATGACAGCATGGGCGGCGGCGACCAGATGACCGGCGGCGGCGGGCGTGACCTGCTGATCGGCGGTCAGGGGTCCGACACCATCTTCGGTGGAGCCGGAGCGGATGACATCGTCGGCGGCGATTTTGTCGATGTGGCCCGTCAGGACGCTTCGGCCCTGGCTTTGCCCGACGGCAACAACGTGATCGACGCCGGGGCAGGCGATGACGTGGTTCTGGCGGCTCATGGCCTGATCCAGATCAGCGCCACGGGCTTTGACGCACGTCTGCACGACGCGGGTGGTTCGGCGGCTGCAGATCCGACCGGGCGTCTGGCGCGGCGCATCGTGTCCTATGCCGACCCGCAAGCGACGGCGGGACGCTATGGTGCGAATATCGTGGCAGGCGGCGCGGGCAGCGACATGCTGTTCGGCGGCGAGGGCAACGATCTTCTGCTGGGCGACCAATCTTTGGTCTTCGCCGCAGGCGGAGCGTTGGACACCCGGATCGGCGCCAATCCTTCGGTCCTGACCGGAAGCGCGGCCTATGACTATCTGCTCGCCACCAAATCCACCGCGTGGACAGCGGTGCGGTCTGCCACGACCAAGGGGGCGCAGTCCCTCATGCAGCGTTCGGTCGAGGCGGGCAAGGAATGGCTCTTCGCCTCGGCTGCTGCGGCAGACGGCGGCGCAGGCGATGTGGTGATCGTGCGGACTGGCGTCGGCGGGCTGCCCACGGCACCGGGTGCCGATTACCTCGAAGGCGGCGCGGGCGATGACGTTCTGATCGGCAGCGCAGGTGCGTCCGATCTGATCGGCGGCAGCTCCAGAACCTTCGGCGCACAAATCGCGGCTTCGGCTTCGGCCAAGGCGGCGGCGCGTCTGGCGGGGGCTGATATCCTTCTGTCGGGCAATGCCGATCTGAAGACGGCACCGGTGGCGGGCTCTGCCCTGCTGTCGGGCAACGGCGACATCTGGAAGATTGTCAACGGCAACCAGTTCGCAACGCTGGGTACGGTCACGGGTGTCGCGCAGGCGATCATCAAGCGCGCGATCGAGATTGCCGAGACCGAACCCGATCCGCTGGCGATCTCGCGCCTGTTCAGCGCGTCCAAGGGTGACTATGTGGTGGCCACGCAAGTGGCAGACCGGACCTATGGCGATCAGTCGGCCGGACGGCCGGGTGTCAACGGCAGCGGACAAAGCACCGTCGTCACCAACCGCAAGGTGGACCTGACGCAACTTGTGAACGTGATCGAGCGCAGCGGACCGCAGATCAGCGCGGTTGGCTTCGATGCCGCGGCAACAGCCGTAGCACCTTCGGCAGCCAAGAACGTCAGCTCGAATGCCACGGGACCGCTTTATCTTTACAGCGCGGCCACTGGCGCCTTCACCTCGACGACGCCGAGCAAGCGGCCTGTCAGCACTGGCGCAAGCGGTGTCACTGACATTGCGACCACGTCGACCGCCGGCACGGGCTACTTCTACGTCGACAACACCGGCGCAACCTGGTTCTACGGCAGCGTGCCGGTTTCGGGTGGCGGCGGATCCACGGGCGGCAGTGGCGGCGGGACGGTTGATCCCAACATCACGGCCATCGGCATGTCCGGGAAGTTCACCATCACACCGGCCGATGTCGGCAAGGCTGTGCGGGTTGAATTCGGGGCGACGATCAACAATGCGGTTGTCGCACTGACGGGAACGCAATCGAATGGCGATCCCTACACCTTGCGGATCGTTGACCGTGACACCACAGGCTTCTCTGTCATTCTGGAAGAGTGGGAGTATCAGGACAACAAGCGCGCCAACACCGAGACGATCAACTGGATGGCTGTGCAGGCCGGTGTCTACCAGTTGGCCGATGGGCGTGTTCTGGAAGCAGGCACCATGGTGACCACTGCCAAGGGGGCAGATCTTGCCTTCACGGCGAAGTTCGCCAGCACGCCGGTTCTGATGACCTCGGTCATGTCCAACTTCCGCAAGGAGGCCGTGAACAGCCGTATCACCTCGGTCAGTGCGACCGGTGCGAACGTGCTTTTGGAAACCGAAAAGGCCCGGGCCGGTCAGGCTGGCACCGAGTTGGTCGGCTACATTGCCATCGCCCCGGGCGCTGGGGTGACGCGGATCGCGGATGGTGTCGACTCGACCAAACGCAACTTCACGGTTGCGGGTACCTTCTCGAACCTGGTGGTCCTTGCCGAAGAGCAGTCGTCCAAGGAAACCGACGCGGCCATCGTCAAGATTGCCGGCGCGTCGGGTACCCAGGTGCAGCTGTTCCTGGAAGAGGATCAGTCGACCTCACTCGACACGTCCCACAAGAAGGAAGACCTTGGGATCATCGGGCTGGATGCCGGTACGGTCAGTGGCGTCCGCAAGAGCGACGCTGCCTATGTGCCCAAATCCGTGCTTGACCAGCTTGGGGCAGGCAGCCCGACCGACGCACCGGTTGTCGGCTCTGCCGGGGCGATCACCGTGGCGGCAGGCGCGGTTGGCACGGCGATCCGTGTCGATTTCGGCAGCCGGATTGACAATGCGGTGGTTGTCCTGACCGGGACCGCAGCCCCGAGCGACGATCCCTATACCCTGCGCGTCCTGTCGCGTGATGCGACCGGGTTTACGTTCATGGTCAAGGAATGGGAGTATCAGGACGGGACGCGGACAGCGGCTGTCACGGTGAACTGGCTTGCCATGGCGGCCGGTGTTTACACCATGGCGGATGGCCGGGTCATCGAAGCCGGGACTATGCTTGCGGATGAATCTGCCGGTTCGGTCAAGTTCTCGACAGCCTTCACAGATGCGCCGGCGGTGGTGACTTCGGTCATGTCGGCCATCGATCCGACGGCTGTCGACTCCAGCCCGATCAGCGTAACCTCAACCGGCTTTGAAGCGCGGCTGCAATCCGAGGAAGCCCGTGCTGCCTTTGATCGGTCGCAGGAGTTGGTGGGCTACATTGCCTTCGGCGCGGCAAAGAACGTGGAGTTCCTGACAACCGCCAGCCACTTCGGCATGAGCGTGGCCTTCGACACGCCAGTCGGTGCTCCGGTGGTGGTCGCGGATACCCAGACCCGCAAGGATCCGGATCCGCAGTCGACCATGATCTGGTCGGTCACGACCAAAGCGGTGAACCTGTTCATCAGCGAAGAGACATCGCTGAATGCCGACCGCAAACGCACACCTCTGGATACGATCGGCTTTGCGGCCGTCGCAGCCGGATTGATGCGCGGAACCAAGACCGGCACTGCCGCGATGGTCACGGCAGACCAGATGGCCGCTGCCACCACGGCAGGCTCTGCCCTTGTGGCACAGCAGACTGCGGTCATCGGGGCTTCCGGCAAGCTGACGGTTGCACCGGCGCAAGTCGGGGTGGCCGTGCGCGTGAACTATGGCGCGACGATCCAGAACGCGGTTGTCGTCCTGACCGGGACGACGGTCAGCGCCTCGGATCCCTACACCTTGCGGGTCGTCTCCCGCGACGCGACAGGCTTCACCTTCATGGTGGAAGAGTGGGAGTATCAGGACGGCAAGCGCAGCGGTTCTGTGACGGTGAACTGGGTTGCGGTCGCGGCGGGCGTGCATCGCCTTTCGGATGGCCGCATGGTCGAGGCCGGCACGATGCTGGCTGACCAGACCAGTGGGCATGTGGCCTTCTCGGCCGGGTTCACATCCGGTCCGGCGGTGCTGACCTCTGTCATGTCGTCGCTTGATGGGACGGCGGTTGATTCCAGCCCGATCAGTGTCACGGCGGACGGCTTCGATGCCCGCCTGCAAACCGAGGAAGCGCGGAGCATGATCCCGCGGTCCAAGGAATTGGTGGGCTACATCGCGTTCGGCATCGGCGGCGCGACGGTTCGGACCATCCAGGCGACGGATTCTGCGCAAACAACGCCGTTCGGGCGCACGTACACGAACGCCGTTGTGGTCGCCGATAGCCAGACCCGGAACGACCCCGATCCGCAAACGGTGATGCTGTCCAGCCAGTCGAATTCGGCTGCGGCAGTGTTCATCGCCGAGGAAGCCTCTCTCAACGCCGATACGACCCGGTCGCAACCGGATACAGTCGCCTTGGCTGTGTTCGAGGCTGGGGCGCTGCGGGGCCAAAAGCTGGGGACGGCGTCGCTTGTCACCGATGCTCAGCTGAATGCGGTGAAGAATACCCCCGTTTATCTGGCGATCGGGCAATCTGGCACCGTAGCGGTCACGGCAACTCAGGCGGCGCAGCCGATCCGCGTCACCTATCGGTCGCCGATCGAAAACGCGGTGGTGATGCTGACGGGGTCGTACACATCCGGCGATCCCTACACCTTGCGTGTGATTGCGCATGACAGCACGGGCTTCACCTTCGTGATCGACGAATGGGCCTATCAGGACAAGAAGCGAGCCAAGACCGAGACGATCCAGTGGGTCGCCATCGCCTCGGGTTCGTACACCTTGGCGGATGGGCGCACGATGCAGGTCGGAACCGTCGACACCGACACGACGGCAAAGGCTGTAACCTTCGCCAGCGGCTTTACGTCACCGCCGGTTGTCGTGACCACGACGATGACGCGCAATGACACGCGGCCGACCGACAGCTCGCCGACAGCGGTGACCAAGAACGGCTTCTCGGTTGGGTTGCAGGTCGAACAGAAAGGGGTCACGACGCACGGCAAGGAAACGGTCGGCTACATCGCCATGTCGGCGGGCGGATCGGCCACATCGGGTCTGTCCACCTCGCTGGCTGTTTCAAGCACCGCGTCGACGTGGACTCCGCCCGCAGGGATTGGACCCATGGTCGTCGTGGCCGACACCCAGACCCGCAACAAGGCGACCGCTGTCACGGTCAAGCTGGCTTCGGTGGCGTCCAGCGGCGTCAAGTTGCTGCTGGAACAAGAAGCCTCGGCAAGCATTGACGTGACCCATCCGGTTGAGACGGTCGGCCTTATTGCTTTCCTTCAGGGTCTGATCTATGGCCGCAAGCTCTGAAGGGCTGCCTCTGACCCGGGATGACCCCCGGTTGAAGGGCAGGCGCCGGTCCCAAGTCACTTGGGACCGGCGCCTTGCCAATCTTGGCGAACGACGCATCGACCTGCGCCCCTGGTTGTTTGCACTGAACAAGGAGCAGAACGATGGACACCGCGTCTGACGGGCGGCAGATTTCGACCGATTTCTGGGATCTTTCGAATGCGCTGCAGTCGGACGAGCGTCTTTCTGCCGTGCTGGAGTCCTTGTCCGCTGCCTTGGCGATGCCGGGGCGGCTGAAGCCTTTGCGACTGGCGCTGGAGGTCAAGGGACGACCCGAAATGGTCTGGCCGCAGGGCCGGCTTCCATCGGATACCGCACGCCGCGCCGCAGACGAGGCCTTTCATCGGGCGCGTCCTGCCTTGGCGGGCCATCTTCCGGGGCATGCCACTTCGGCACCCGGGCCAACTGCGGTGGCCATTCCGATCCCGGTTCCCGGCGACGCCCCTGCGGTCCTGTCGCTTGAAGCAGAGATCGGCGACCCCGATGCGCTGAACCTGGCGATGACAACCCTGTCGCTTGCGATGGGCTGGATCCCCGCGACGATGCTGGCAGGGCGGCGCAGCATCGAGACGGATGCGGAACAGTCGGCGCTGTTGTCGCTGCGGGCCTTGACCGCATTCATCGCCCACCGGCGCTTCTCGGAAGCCGCGCGGGCGTTGATGACCCATCTGGCCGATCGCTATGGCTGCGACCGGGTTGCCCTGGGCCTGACCCAGCGCGCCCGCGTTCGGCTTGAGGCGATTTCGCACACCGGCATCTTTTCGCGCTCTTTGGGATTGTCGCGCCGGATTCAGGCAGCGATGGAGGAAGCCTTTGATCAGGAACGCGTGATCCATTTTCCGCTGCCCGAAGGGGAGTCGCCCGACCTGATCGTGACGGCGCAGGCGGATCTTGTGGCCGGGGTCGCGGACCGCTTTGTGCTGACTGTCCCGCTGTTCGATGGCAAGGCGTATCGCGGTGTCATCCTGTTTGAACGCACTGGGCGCAGCTTTGGCGCTGAAGAATTGCGGCGGATCGAGGCCCTGTGTGGCCTGATGACCCCGATCCTGCTGGAAAAACGCGAAAACGATCGCTGGCTTGTCGTGCGGGCCGCAAAGTCTATGCAGCGGACGCTGGAAATGACCTTTGGCCGCAGCCACCTCGTCATCAAGGTCTCCGTGCTTTCGGTTCTGGTGATCCTGGCTGCCTTGCTGGTCATCCATGGTGACCGGACCGTCGTTGCGGAAGCCGTCGTGCAGGGCACCGAGATCCGGACCGTTGCCGCGCCGTTCGCCGGGTTTATCGCCGAAGCCCCGTTCCGAGAAGGAGACCACGTTTCGCGCGGCGATCTGCTGGTGCGGCTTGATGATCGTGAATTCACGCTGGAGTTGACGCGATTGACAGCGCTGCGCGGGCAAACCGAGCTGGAGCTGGACAAGGCGATGTCCGAACACAAACGCTCTGACGCTGCCCTGGCGGAATCGCGCATCCGCCAGAACGACGCCGAAATCGCCCTGACCCAGCAGCAGATCGCCCGCAGCAAGATTGTTGCCACCTTCGACGGCACAGTGATTTCCGGTGATCTGAGCCACAACATCGGCGGTTCTGTCGACCAGGGCCAACCGCTGCTGGTCGTCGCTCCGTTGACCGATTTCCGCGTTGATCTGATGGTGCCCGAGGATGCGGTGGACCTGATCAAGGTCGATCAGGCCGCAGCCCTGAAAGTGGCGCCGCTGCCCGAACGGTCCTATGCCTTGACCTTGCGCGAAACCATGCCGGTGGCGCGGTATGAAAACGGCCAGACCCGCTATCAGGTCGAGGCGCGCTTTGTCACGAAGCCCGAGGAACTGGTTCCGGGGATGACGGGCATCGCCCGGATCAATCTGGGTCGCGCGTCGCTGGCTGAACTGTGGTTCGGGCCATTCTATGACCGGCTGCGCCTGTGGCTGTGGCGGAACGTGGCGTTCTGACATGGCGACAGCCTTTCTCTCTTCGGACTGGTACCGGGTGGCGGACCTTCGGCTTCGCCGGCAAAGCCATATCCGCGCGGTGCGCCACGTTTATCGTGGCGAGGCCTGGCACGTGCTGCAAGACCCGCAGAACGGCAAGGTCCACCGGCTTGCCGATGCTGCCTATGCGTTCTTCGCGCGGCTTGATGGGACGCGAACCGTACAGGAAATCTGGCTGCGTCTCTGCGATCTGTTTCCGGAACGTCCCCCTTCGCAAACCGAAATCCTTCAGCTTCTGGCCCAGTTGCATGACAGCGACCTGATCATCGGAGACCGGATGCCGAACCTTGCGGAAATCGACCGCCGCGCCCGCGCCGAAGAGCGTCGGACGCTTCTGAGCTATGTGAAAAATCCGCTGTCGCTTCGCTTTCCGCTGTTTGACCCCGAACCCCTGCTGTCGCGCACCGGCTGGATCGGACGCGCGGTCTTTTCGATCTGGGGTGGTCTGGTTTGGGTCCTGGTGCTGCTGACCGCCCTGACGGAAGCCTTCCTGCATTTCGGGACCGAGCGGTTGCCAAAGTTTGAACAGGTTTCGACTGCGTCGAACCTGGCCTATCTGGCGGTCGCCTACGTCTTGATGAAGGCCCTGCACGAGCTTGGGCATGGTTGGGCCGTGAAGCGCTGGGGCGGCGAGGTGCGCGAGTTCGGCGTCATGATGCTGGTCTTCTTCCCGGTGCCCTATGTCGACGCCTCGCAGGCCACCTTCTTTCCCAACAAATGGCAGCGAATGGTCGTCAGTGCGGCAGGGATCATGGTTGAACTGGCCGTCGCCTCCCTTGCCTTTCTTGTCTGGCTGGCCGCAGACCCCGGCACCCTGCGAACCTTGGCGTACAACCTGATGATGATCGGCGGGGTTTCGACCCTGCTGTTCAATGGCAATCCGCTGCTGCGCTTTGACGGCTATTTTGTTTTCGCCGACTTCTTCGAAAGCCCCAATCTGGGCCAACGCAGCAACCAGTATTTCTGGTATCTGGTCCGCCGGACCCTTCTGCGCGATCAAGAAGCGCGCCCACCCGTCATGGCGGCGCGTGAAGGGCTGTTCCTGTTCTCTTACTCTGCGATTTCCTTCGTCTACCGGATTGCGGTGTTGTTCTTCATCTCGATCTTCCTTGCCCTGACCATGCCGTTGATCGGCACATTCATGGTGATCTGGAGCCTGTTTACCGCCGTGGTCATGCCCTTGGCGAAGGGCCTGCGATACGTGGCCTCGGATCCCTCGATTGATCTGATCCGTGGTCAGGTGGTCATGAAGGTGGGTGGCGCGCTTAGCGTGATCTTTGCCATCCTGTTCGTCCTGCCGCTGCCCAACGTAACCGTGGCCGATGCCGTGCTGGAGCCGGGGAATGGCGATCTGGTGCGGGTTCAGGGCCGCGGTTTTGTCGAGCGTGTTCTGGTGACGGATGGTCAGACCGTGCAGCCGGGCACGGCCGTCATGGAACTGAGCGATCCGCTTGTGTCGCTGCAGCGCAAGCAGGCCGAGGCGGATCGGGATGATGCGGTTGTCCAGTTGGGCGCCTTGCCGCTGTCGGACCAGAACGGGCGACAGCTGTGGCAGGATCAGGTGGCCTATACCGAGGCCAAACTGGCTGATCTGACCAAGCGCGAGGCTGGTCTGATCGTGCATGCGGATGCCGCAGGCAAAGTCTATGTGCCGAACCAGACCGAATTGACTGGCCGGCTGGTGCAGCAGGGTGAGGTCGTAGCTGTGATCCTTTCCCCCGGTGCGACCCGTTGGCAGGTCGCAATTCCGGCCACCGAAGCACCCTATGTGGATGCCGGGAACCGGTCCATCGAACTTTTGCCGCGTCCCAGTCATGACCTGAAGCTGCAGGCGCAGATCCTGACGCGGGCGCCTGAAGTGACGACATCGCTGCCGTCGTTCGGCCTGACCACCAAAGGCGGCGGCGCGCTGCTGGTTGATCCCTCGTCTGAGACACCTGTCAGTCTGGAACCGGTAGTCAACTATCTGCTGGAGGTGGCGCAGACGGACCTGGGGCCGTTCCCGCAGGGGTCGCGCGCCCGGGTGCGCTTCATCCATGATCCCTCGCCGATCGGGCCGCGCATCTGGCGCGCCATCGAACGCACCTTCCTTCGGCAGTTTGGCGGCTGACCCATGGCATCGCGCATCTTGCCAGAGATCGAGGACTATCCCGAACGCCCTGCGGCTGCCTTTACCGATTGGGATGCCCGCATCCTGCGCTTCCTGTCGCGGCTTGACCCGCGCCGCTCGGTCCGGCGCAGTTGGGGTGGGGCGCACAAGTTTGCTCGTATCGTTGCGGCCGAGTCTGCCAAGATCCGCGACGAAGCCTTCGACGCGGAACGGTTGCGCCGGAAATCGCTCGTTTTGCGGCGTGCTACCCGACGTGGGCGGGTCCCGGATTCCGTGCTGGCGCCGGTGCTGGCCGAGGTTTGCGAGGCGGCGTTCCGCGTGCTGGGCAAGCGGCCCTTTGATGTGCAGGTCGTGGTGATCCGTACGCTGTTTGACGGCGAAGTTGCCGAAATGGGCACGGGGGAGGGCAAGAGCCTGACCGCAGCGATCGGGGCCGCGGCTTTGGCGCTGTCGGGCCGCCGCGTGCATGTGATGACCGTCAATGACTACCTTGCCGCCCGCGATGCCGAGACATTTGGAGCTCTTTTCGTCGAATTGGGCCTGCAGGCCGAGCATGTCACGGATGAGACGGCGATGGACGGTCGCAAAGGCAAGTACCGGGCCGATGTCGTCTTTTCGGCCGCAAAGAACATCCTGTTTGACTATCTGCGCGACAAGACCGGGCCAGAGGCCGACCAACTTCACGGCCTTCCCCGCAAGCTGCTGAACCTGGTTCGTGCGGAAGGGGCCGGCGAGGTGTCGATCCTGCAGGGGCTGGACGCCGTGATCGTTGACGAGGCGGATTCCGTGTTGATCGACCAGGCGGCAACGCCCTTCATTCTTTCGGCCGGCGAGGCGGCGTTGGGAGGGCTGGATACCGCGACATTGCTGAAGACGCTTGAGATGGCGCGCAGCTTGCGGGAAGGCGTTGACTTCCGTCGCTCTGAATCCCTGCGACGGGTGACTTTGACGGACGTTGGGCGCAGCCATTTGACATCGCTTGCCAAGGATGCCGTCGGGTTGGCTGCTGTGGCACCCGTGCGCGAACACTTGACGGCGCAGGCCCTGGTCGCGCTGAACATGCTGGAAAAGAACCGAGATTATGTGCTGACCGAAAAGGGGCTGGCCATCATCGATGAAAGCACCGGGCGCCTGATGCCGGACCGGCAATGGTCCGAAGGCCTGCACCAATTCGTCGAACTGAAAGAAGGGCTGGAGCCGAGCGAGATCCGCCGAACTTTGGGGCGCATCACCTTCCAGCGTTTCTTCCCGCGCTATCGCCATGTCTGCGGCATGACCGGCACAGCCCGCGCCGCGGCGCGTGAACTGGACGAGGTTTATGGCTTGAAAGTGCGGCGGATCCTGCCAAGGCGCCCGGATATCCGGCGCTGGACCAAGATTGCCATCCTTCCCGACGCCCAAACGAAGTGGGCCGAAGTGGCAAAGCTGGCCGACACGCTCAGCCGCAGCGGTGCCCCCGTACTGATTGGAACCCGCAGCCTTGATGCGTCCCAGGCCTGCTCGGCGGTCTTGTCGGAAAGCGGCCTGCACCATGCGCTTCTGACGGCAGAACATGTCGCGCAAGAGGCTGAGATCGTTTCTGGGGCAGGGCAGCCCGGTTGCATTACCGTGGCCACCAACATGGCGGGACGTGGCACGGACATTCTTTTGTCGGACGCGTCGCGTCAAGGCGGGGGTCTTCAGGTGATCCTGACCGAGTTGCACGGAAACAGCCGGATCGACCGTCAGCTGTGCGGTCGCTGCGGGCGGCAGGGTGATCCCGGTGCCGTGCACCGTGTGTTGAGCCTGGAAGACGAAATTGTCACTTCGGAGGGGCCGATGGCGGTCAACCTTCTGCGGTTCCTGCTGAAGGTCGGCGGGGCGCGCCTATGCCATGCTGGCATGGTCGTGCTGCAGATCCGCCAGACCCGACGCGCCGAACGCGGCAGAGCGGACTTGGCCCGGCAGGAGCGGCTGCGAGAACGGCAACTGGCGCTGTCGGGACGGATGGAATGAGGACTGAAATGAAGCAATGGTTGGTTGCGCTTGGCCGTGCCTTGCCCGCGGCGGTGGCCTTCGTGGCCGGAGTGGCAAGCTGTCAGGCGCAGGACCTGCCGGCCCATTCCGTCTCGTTCGACCCCGCCAAGGCTGAGTGCCGGATTGTGCTGGAGCCGGACGGAACCACCGGGTCGCATCCGGCGCGACTTTTCCTTTCGTCGGACATGCTGAAACCCGGCCTTGCCTTCGGGCTGGATGGCAGCGGCATCGCCGATGCGGTGTTGATCCGCAACGGTGAGCGTCATCCGTTCATCAGCCAGAACGGGCTGTCGCCGGCCGATCTGCGGGCTGATCCGATCTGGGCGCTGCTGGATTTGGGCTCGGATGGCGCCAATAGCCTTTACCTGACGGTGCGCAACGATGACGGCGGCTATTCCAGCGCGCGGTACGATACGCTGAGCCATGACGGAATCCTGCGGCTTGTCACTTTGGCCTGCGGTACCGACGGTCTGGATGCCCCCGCGTTGACCCCCGTCGAACATCGCGCGGCCGAGGCCCGACTGGCGCTATCGGATGCTGACCGACTGCACATCCGCAAAGTCTTGTCAGAGCAGTACGGCGTGGCGGGTACCGATGTCGGCAACAGCGGCACATTCACAGTGACCGACCGTCGCTACATTGCGCAATTCAATACGGAAAAGAAGTACCCCTCGGGCGACTACCTGTGGCCGACGGCTGTGCCGGACCTGCTGAAAGTGGTGGTCAAACAGGCGGCCGACGAGGCGGCAACGCCGGCCGGAGAAACGGAACTGTCCCATCATGGCGATTGGTCGGTGCTTGGCAGCAGTGATCGCGGAAGTTGTCGCGTCGCCACAGTGGCTACGGCCGCGGATGGGCTGGACACGGGGTTCCGCATGGAATTCGCGGTCGATGCGAAAGGAACGGGCGGGATGATGGCGATCGACCTTGTAAAGCCCAACCCGTTCCGAGCGGATGCGCCGCTGGGTGCGCTGATTGACGGCAAGGCCTTCGGCTTGATGGTCGAGCCCAAAACCGGAGCCGTTATCCCGCAGCCTATGTCAGATGGCTCTATGACCACTGATCTCACCAAGGCATTGCGGTCGGGCAAGCTTGTGGAAATTGGCGGGGTGGCCACAGCCACGAACGCACCGGCACGCCTGACGTTCAGCATGATCGGCTTCTCGGCCGCCTTCAAGGACATGGCCAGTGCCTGCAACAGACCCGGAATTATGGGATGGATCGAATGATGCGCGGGCTTTTCCTTCTGGCTGTCGTTCTTCTGTCAGGGCCCGCTGTGGCCGACAGCGTTTTGCCAAGGCTTGGGCCATTGCCGGTCCTTGCAGAAGACGGCAGCGTCAGCGGGGAGGCAAATATCCCGTTCGGCCAGAGACTGACGATCCTGTCCGAGGATGGCGCGGTGTTGACGGTTCAGGATGATACGGGCCAGCAACTGCGCGTGCGGGCGACGGACGTGATTGCAGCACCCAAGGCCGGCCTGACCTTGATGCCCGCGGACCAAGCGGCGGGATCCGCCACTGATCGCCCCGATCTGCAACTGTGGGACAGTGCATTTCAACTGCGCGTCTTCCTGGATGGGGCAGGGTCCGGCAAACTGGTTCCCTCACTGATCATCCCGGCCGGAACCGATCTTGCCAAGACGCAACTGCCGGTCCTGTCGGTCGACAAAGCCGAAACCTCGGTCGGGACACCGGTCACGATGGTGCAGGCGCTGTTTCCACTGATGCTGAAGGCGCTTGACCCTGTCGGTCAGGATCAAGGGCACAAAGTTGTGCTTCACGTGCTTGTCGATGGCAGTGACTATGCCAGACCCTTCATGCTGGACAAGCTGCGCCTGCTGTCCCGCGCCTTGGCCGAGCAGCCGACCCAACTTGGCGAAGAGGTGCATTTCACCCGTCAGGTTCTGTTTGAATCCGGGGCGATGCGCGACGATGGCGAGGTTTCGGCCAGTGGGTTGCGGTCGGAATGGCCGGCGGCTCCGGACGACAAGAAGAAGGCTGGGTTGACGGCGGCGCTTTCCGCGGCGCTTGCGGGACTGGCCGATGGCATAGACCCGGCTGATCCTGCGACCCATCTGGTTCTGATCCTGTTGGGACCTGGTCTTTCGGATGATGCCAGCGCGCTCAAATCCGCCACTGCGGTAGGCGCCCGGCTAGCGGCGCGTCGGGCCGATGGTGCCAAGATACAGGGTATCTTGTTGGCGCAGGGCACCCCTGAACCGAACCCTGCCAATGCGGTCGTTCTGGCGGACGTGGCAGGAGGGGCACAGACCAAGCTTGCCGATTTCGGCGCGGACCTTTTGTCCGACATTGCGGGACTGAAGACAGTCAAGACGCAGGACACAAAAGCCAGCCTCGTGAAGTCGGTGTGTGCGGATGCGGCTGCTGAAGGACTTCCCTGTCTTCTGCCGACCGGTTCGACATTGCCGCCCGAAACCTCCACCGTGCTGGCCGCAAAAGGGCATACGACCTGGGTCGCGCTGCCGCTGTGGCTGGTCTCGGAATCTGCGCCGCTGGATCTGGTGCCCGACGGATCGGTTGCTGCCGATGTTCATGCCAATCAGGCCGATATCCGCGCCTGCAGTGCCGTTGGCTATGTCTGGGATGCGGCGGCCAAAGCTTGCGGTCCTGCGGTTGAAGCCCAGGGGGCTGATCCTTCCGGTGAGTTGATTGCTGCGCAAGAGGAGATCAGCACCGTGGCGGCAGAGCGCGATGCCGCACGTGACACCCTTGTTCAAAAGCAAGCCGAATGGCAGGACCAGACATCGGCCCTGAACGGACAACTTTCATCCGCCGAAAAGGACCGCGATGCGGCGCGTGCATCAGTTGCCCAGTTGCAAGTTACGGTGACCAGCCAGACGGCCGCTCTTGCCGAAAGCCAGACGGCTGCGGCGGCACAGGCAGATCAACTGAGCCAACTGGCGGCCGAAGAGCAGACCGTGAAAAGCGATCTGTTGGCCGCGCAAAGCCGAGCTGCTGAACTTTCAGCGACCCTTGATCAGCGCAACACCGAACTGCAGGCCGCCACCGCGCAGATTGCCAAGCTTGGACAGGAACAGGGCCAGATCAACGCCGCCCTGAATGCCGCCCAAACCCAGCTTGCCACGTTGCAAAAGACCGCAGCCACCCTGACCCAGTCGCTTGACGAAGCACGAGCGGCGAAGGCTGATATCGAGGCAAAGGCGACACAGGCAGAAGCAGATTTGCAGGACCGGTTGATGGCGAGTCAAAGCCATTCTGCTGAACTTGAAAAGTCGGCGGCAGCGCTGTCGCAGTCACTGGATGACGAACGTGCTGCAAAAGCCAAGGTTGAGGCGAGTGCGGCGCAGGCGCAGGCGGATCTGCAAGATCGCCTGAAGGCCAGCGAGGCAAGTTCTGCCGCGCTTCAAGCGCAAATCGTGCAGGCGCAGGCCACGATCACCACTTTGACAGCCGCGAAGGATGATGTCTCTGCCCGGCTTGCCAAAGCGGTGGCGGCGCAGGCGCTGGCTGAACAAGGCCTGCAGGACAAGGACGCTAAAATCGCCGCCCTTGGGGCTGATATCGAGACCCTGAACGGGGCCGCGAAAGACAGCGCACAGCAATTGGCTGACCTTGGCGCGACGCTGGACAATGAACGACAGACCAGCCAGACGATGCAGGCCAAGGCAGCGGCCGATATTGCGCAATTGAATGGCGAAGTCGCTGATCTGACCAAGACAGGCGACGTCAACGCCACGCTTCTGGCGCAATCGGATGACGCAAAGGCCCGGCTTGCAGCGCTTCAGACGAAGAATGATGCGCTTGCCAAAGCCAACGCAGACGCGACATCACAGTTGAAGGACCTGTCGGGCGCGGCGGGGCAAACCAATGCCAAGCTTGCTCAGGTCAGTCAGGATCTGGCGACGGCGCGGCAACGGTTGCAAGCGGCCCAGACCCAAAGTGCAGGGCAAATCGCGGCGCTGCAGGCGCAGGTCAAGGACCTGACAAAGACGGGCGGCGATCTGTCGGATCAGATCGCGCAACTCGGGGCTCAAAAAGACAAGCAATTGGCCGCCCTGCAATCGGAACGCGATGTCTTGGCCAAGCGCGTGAACGATCTGGAAGCACAGGCGAAGATTGCGCCGCCGGTCGCGGATCAGCCGGCGATGACCTCTGAGCTATCTGTGGCGGCAGAGGCCCCGCTTTTCGCCACCGATGCGACCCAGCGGCCCAAATCGCGCCCCGCAGGATTGCTGGCATCGGCGACACCTGCGGCACCGTCAGCGCAAGCCAAGGCCAAAGGACCAGCCTTGGCCGTCCTTACCCCGTCTGCGAAGGTAACCCCGGATGTTGTGCCCCGCCAAGTTGCGCCATCCCTGAAGACACCGGCGCTGAACGGGTGCCAGTTTGAATGGACAGGGCAGGCGGGCAGGCTCGTCTGCCCCTGAGGTCATCAGAACGGAGCAATCTCCAGCCGGCAGCGCTGCCCTGCCACGATGTGACTGTCGGCATTCGGCAAAGCCACGCGCACCCCAAAGGTCCGCGAGGATGAATCAAACATCGAGTCCACCATCAGCACTTGGGCTTCGATGACTGAATCGACCGGATATTCCGGATGAATGCGGACTTTGGTCGCTGGATGAACGCTGTCGTACAGGGCGACCGGCAGATAGGCGTTGACGTTGATCGGGTCAGTCTGTGCCAGGACGGCGACATGGCGGTCTGCGGTGGCATATTCGCCGGCCGAGAGCGTGATTTCGGTAACCACCCCGTCAACCGGCGCGCGGATGATGGTGTTTTCAACGGCGACCCGGGCGCGCTCGGTCTCGGCCCGCAGGGCCATGGCGTCGACCTCGGCTTGCCGAAGCTGTGATGTCGCAAGGGCATAGTCATTCTGCAGAGATTCAAGCTTGTCCGGACTTTGCGCATCCCGCTGCACCAAAGCTTCTGCCCGATCGAGCTGCGCCTTGGTAAAGGTAACCCGCGCGGTTTGGGCGTCGATCGCGGCTGTCGAGCCGACGCGGGCCTCCAGCATCTGCAGCGCGCCTTGTTCCATCGAGGAATCGATGCGGGCGATCACATCGCCCTTGGCCACCCGCTGCCCCTTCTCAACCTCGACGGATGCGATCACCCCGGGTGTGCGGGGGCTCAGCTCCACGATGTTCGCGGCCTCCATCACGCAGTCAAAATCGGTTTCCGCGTGCAGTGGGCAGGCCGTCAGCAGCAGAAATCCGACAGTGACGATATTGCGCCGCATGACGGCTGTTGGGGCAGGAAGTCTTGTCATTGGGATACTCTATAGAGATTCAGACAGGGGGGGTGCTGCAGAAAGCGGTCGAAGCAGGGCGGCCTCGTCGCCAAAGCGGCGCACGTAGGCGGTGGTCAGGCCAAGGCATTCAGTGGATGCACAGACCGCGCGGTGCGGGCAAGTGTGAAAGCCGTTGCGGTCAAAGCCAATCCAGAAGTCGTCATCGATGATCAATTGGGGCTGCTTGTTGATCATGACCGCGCGATCATCGCCAAACAGGCATTCGGGGACGTTCTTCACCTCGACCAGTCGGCCCGCCGCTCGGGCCGCGGCAATTGCCGTGCGCAAGGGGGGCATCACCTCGGATAGCGGCACGCAGAGCGCCTTCTGGTCAATCTCTTCCATCGGAAAGAAATTCCAGAACTCATGCTGGACCACGGTGCGATAGTCTGCAAATGCGGCCACGACACCAGGCAGATCCGCCACACTTTCCGCAGTGATCACAGTGTTGGTGATGATTGCTACATCGGGGTAGTGGGTCTCGACCAGATCAAGACCCGCCCGCATCCGGCGCCAGGATCCGGGCACCTTGGTGATGGCGTCGTGTCTGGCTTCGCTTGCGGCGGTGACTGACACGAAGAATTCCGTGACGCCGGCCTGAACCAGCCGATCCAGATAGGCGCGACGTTGCAGTTGCATCCCGTGGGTCTGGACGCGAATGCGTTGAAATCCAGCCTGCCGGGCACGCATGACGATTTGCGGCAGATCACTTCGCAGCGTGATTTCGGCACCGGTCAAGACGATCCCGATCCAGGGGCTTTTGTCCCTTTGTTCCTGCAGAACCGCTTCGAACTGATCACCCTCGGTCGGGCGCAGATGGGACATTGTTCCTTCGATCATGCAATGAGTACACCGCAGGTTGCAGCGAAACTCCATGGTCACAGAAACCCAACGGGCGCTGTCATTAGAAAAGTGTCGGGGCAAGCTGATCTCGGTTTGGCGTGATGGTCCCACATCAGATTGCGGAATGATCTTGTCTCCCCTCACTGAAACCGAATACTGCCCTGCAAGATCATGACAGCCTGCCCGCGCGAAGAGAAGCCAGCCATTCGAGGGGTTTTAAGATTCTTTAGATAGTCAAAGTCGCTTTAGGTAGCACTCGGTCTATCATTCGCGGATTGAGGCAATTCAATGATAGGGCGCCACTGCCTTGGCGTGCTTGCATCCGGCAGTCTGGCAATGACACACTAGGGACCAACATCTGGATACAGATTGGATGAGTTTCCCATTGATGCGCAAAATGACGATGGCGGGCCTGCTTGCCCTGATTGGGCTGATGCCCGAGGTCGTCTTGGCAAGCAGCCTCCCGGCGTCGGTAAAAGCTGCTGCGGCGACTTTGGTGAATTTGGGATATACAGAGGTTGCCGTCAGCTTTCGCGTTTTCGGGGGTTATGTCTTGCAAGGCAAGCTGGACGACACCTTCGTCATGGTGGCCCTGGCGGCAGACGGAACGACGATTGTACAGACCGAGCTGTTCCGCGATCTGGACGGCAACGGCGTGTTCGGACAAGATGAGAGCCTCGGCGCAAACGAGACACAGCCGCTTCAAGCCAAGATCAAGACGGCGCTATCCGATCCAGGTTCGGTGACTGCCCCGGTCGACAATATCGTGCCGCAGGACGCCAGAGCCAACAATCTGGACATTCCAGGCTATGTTCAAGACTCCCAGCTTTTGTTCGCCGGGTCCTCCATTACGGCAAGGACGACTGAAAAACTGGGTACCGGGGCCCCGTCTCAGGTTGCAGCGCAAACTTTGATTTCCGTCGATTCCGTCGGTGACCAAGATCATGGCGTGAAGATCACGCAGGAGGAGTCACTCTCGGGTTTGCGCATTCGCGACAAGAGTACGGTGATCAGCCAACCCAACGGAGCGTCCGTGTCCTTCACGCAACCTGACGCAGAGGCAATCCGATCGAGCGTGGCAAGTGCTACGCCCGATGCAAGCGCCCTTAGTGATCAGATACAATCTAAAGTGCCAACAGCGGACGCAATTCGCGCAACTATTTCCGCGCCGCCGTGACGCGTGTGGCGCCAAAGACGCTGTCGTCATTGCATCTTCCGCGCTAACGCGAATTTGCTAACGATAGATCAGAGCAATCTATGCTTCTGAAAAACCGACGTAGTCTTGCAAAGGCATGGCTGTTCGTGGCGTTTAGATCCCACACGTCTCGTCTTGGGGATGCAGTCGCACCGTCGGACCGGCGGGACATCGACCCGACCCAATCCAGATAAGAAATAGGAGATCCAAGTGTCCAAACAGCTTTTGATTTATGAGCGCGTCGTCCCCTTGTCGTCCGATCTGCACCGCGACGTTTCGGTGAAGGCAACGGATAAATTCGACTTCGCGCGTGACCTGAATTCTGTGCCGCTGCTTGCCGCCGAATTCACCTCTGCCGTTCCGAATCATCCGATCGTGTTTGCTGGCGAGGGCGATGCCACGTTCCCGGCCGTGTTGCTTGGCCTTCAGGATGGCGCCAATCAGGCGGTGGACGCGGACGGCAACTGGACCGAAGGATACGTTCCGGCGTTCCTGCGTCGCTATCCGTTCATCTTCTCGCAAAGCGAAGGCAACTTCACTCTTTGCATCGACGAGACCTATCCGGGCATCAACCGCGAAGGCCGCGGGGAGCGTCTGTTTGACGCCGACGGCGAACGCACCCAGTACCTGCAAAACATGCTGACCTTTGTGTCGCAATTCCAGGCTCAGTTCGAACGCACACGCTTGTTCTGCAAGCGTCTGAACGACCTGAACCTGCTGGAATCGGCACAGGCGCGCTACAATGCGGCAGATGGCCGTTCGGGCACGCTGAGCGGGTTCATGACGATCAACCGTGACCGTCTGAAGGCCATCCCGGAGGCGACCCTGAAAGAGATGTTTGCCACGGACGAGCTGGAACTGTGCTATGTTCACCTGCACTCTCTGCAGAACGTCTCCCGTCTGGGGATCAAGACCGCAACGCCGCTTCCTGCCGAAGCCGCGTGACAGGCTGCGACACAACCGCATGGGCAGATCTTCTGCCCATGCACATTCCGGCGGTGCAAGTGCTTGACCGCCTGCTTCGCTGTGGCTGGCCCGAGTTTGCGGCACCGGACGGCCTGATCAGCGAGGCGCGTCGTTTCCTGCCGCAACTCATGGGCGAAGATACCAAGGCAAGCGTCCTGCGCGACTTTGTTGTCGCCGAAATGGCGGCCGACCGCGAAGGGGTTCTGGCGAGGCTGTCCTTTCTGCGTTCTGCCTGCCGCGATGTAGCGTTGCACGGTGATCTGATCTTCGCAGACCCCGAAGCCTTCATGGCGCAATCCGAGACCTTTTCGCTGTTCAACTACGCCCTTGCTCGTGGTTTGTCGGAAGACGAGATCGAGGCAACACGCCCTTGGGTGGCTTACGTTTCCAACCTGACCCGCACCGAAGCGCCATTTCTGGTTCCCCTGATCTCCATCCCTCCGGGGGCGCTGGTGCTGGAACCGGGCGGCAACAGCGGTGTCTTTGCCCGGGCCGTGATCGAGGCGCATCACCCGGCGCGACACGTCGTGATGGACCTGCCCGCCGTCTGCGCGTTGGGACGTCGACGCGGTGAGGCCGCGGGCCTGTCATTTGTGGCCCATGACATGCGGCGAGGCGGCTGGCGCGAAGCTGTTGGTTTTGTGCCCGATGTCATCTTGTTCAAATCCGTCCTGCACGATTGGCCCGAGGCCGATGCGGAACATTTGCTGAGTGAGGCCCTCAGGACGCTGGTACCGCAGGGGAAGATCATCATCGCGGAAAGGACTGCTTTTCGCGGCATGGTTGGTGGGACGGCGATGGACTACGCCAACATGGTCTTCGCCGCGTTCTATCGCGACCCCGAGGTCTATCAAGCCCTGCTGACGCGTCTGTGCCCTGATGTCAGCTTGAGTGTTTCCCAGACCGTCATCGACACGGACTGGTTCGTCTTGACCGCAAGGCGCCTGGCATGAACCAGCTCCATCCCGTCATCGCGATCAGCGGCATCCCGGGCGCCGGGAAGACACGCGCGGCCCTTGAACTGGCCGAACGCCTTGGCGCCACCTACTTGCCGTTCGATGATTTCGAAACGCTGACGGAACGAGATGCGGACCATGCGCTGCAGTGGTTGCGCCGTGGCGCACCATGGCAAGAGATGTATGATCCCACCCTCGACGGAATCCTAGCGACGTTGGCCGACCAAGGCCCTGTTGTGTTCGAGACGCCTTTGGGGCGCCAACCGCCTGCCCATTCCGCCGTGATCAGTTGCGCGATCTGGATTGACGTGGACCGTGACATTGCGCTGGCGCGCAAGTTGACCAAGACGCTTGCGCCGCGCGATTGGTCCTCATCTGCCGAGATGTCTGACTGGCTGGAGCAGTTTCTGCAAAGTTATCAACTGATGGTGCGACCCTGCCTTGACATGCAGTCGCAGCGGGTTCGTCCGCTGTCGGATCATATCATCGACGGAACACAGTCCTGCGCCGCAGTTGACGCGACGATTGAACGGATCGTCGAGTCTTTGCCCGCAGGACGGCAAACCATGAACCTGAGAAGCGTCCCGGCGACGCTGACAATGGAGACAAGATGACATTGCGGGGACGTAACGCGAGACTGAGTGCTCTTTGTGTGCTCGCCGCTTTGGACTGCTTCGCAAGCCCTGTGTGGGCTTGCACCGCCGATCAGATGGCTCGAACGCCCGACGGTTTCGTCCGCAAGGTTGTGGCTGGTTCGGACCGGATCACAGCGCAAGCGGCTGCCGGAAGTGGGGATACCGTCTTCACGCTTGAGCTGATGAAGCCCTATTATGTCATTTGCGAAGAGAACGGTTTCCTCAAAGTGACGGACCTTGCCGCCCTGACCGTAGCCGAGGCGGAAACCGGGCTGACCGGCTATGTCCACAAGGAGCAGATTTATGAGTGGCCGACGGCAGAGGGGCTTGCGTTTTCTGACCTCGCCTTTCTGGGCGGTCGTCCCGAAATCACCGCATGGGACAACCGCGACACCTTGCTGCGCTACATGGAAAGCGGTGACGAAACCGCCAATCCCCCGACCTTCCGCGAGAATATTGACGCCACCCTGAAGCGTGAGAAAAGTTCGCGGCCGTACCCTGTGCTCGCTTCAGGCGATGGCAAGATTTTGGGGCGCACGGACCGGCGCTATTTCGACGTCCTGCTGCCGGCGGCTATTCGCAAATCGGACGCGGTGGTCCTGAAAGACGGTGATTTGGCTGCTGCCAAGCATGCGCTGACCACGGCTACAATCGTCATCGCCTTTGACTCGACAGGCTCAATGGAGGGTTTCGCCCGCGCCGTCGCCACCAGCCTGTCCGATGCGATCGACAAGCTGCCGCAAGACACGCTTGATTCGCTGCGGATCGGCTTTGTGTTCTACCGTGATGCCGGCGACGCTGTGCCGGTCTTGGCGGTGCCAGCCGTGCCGCTGAAAGACGCCTCGGACGAGTTGGCAAAGCAATCTGTCACCATGTCGGGTGGGGGAGATGATGCCGAACCGGTGCTTGACGCCGTGCAATATGCGGCCCAGCTGTACGACTGGCCTGCGGACGCGGGTAAAAAGATCATCGTGGCTGTGCTGAACGACGACGCGCACCCGGCAACGACCGGTGCCCTTGATCCGCAAGGCCGTATTCCGGTTGGGGTTGATGCGGTCGGTGTGGCCCGTGGTTTGTTCGAAAAGGGCATTCCGGTGATTTCGGTGCAAGCGGGACCGACCGCTGGCCCGCATCTGGCCGAGATTCTGGGCGCACTTGCCCGTGAAACGTCCGGCACCTTTGTTCCTTGGGACAACGGCGTTGACGCGGCGACGATTGCCGGGGCCTTCTCGACCGTCCTTCAGGAGCGCATGCAGAAAGAGATCGACGCCGGCAAGAAGGTCGTCGACACGGTCTATGACTTCAAAGGCTCCCCCGCCATCCCACTGGAAGTGATCGACGGCGAAAAACTGGAACGGCTGCGGGAATCCGGTGTGGCTTTCAACATCGCCAAAGGCGAGGACGGGGTTCTGGTGCAGCCCGGCTACATGATCGAAACACCTGACCTGCTGGATCCACGGTTCCAGATTTCCAAGGACACGCTGCTGAACCTGATCAACCTGATGTCCGTTTTGGCCGTGACCGGGGTGGATTCCGAATCGCTGCACCGGTCGGTGGCCGAGTCGCTCGCGGCGATCGCAGGTGAAACGGCCGACCCGAATGAAACGATCGCGCAGACCCTGTCGCGCCAGCTTGGCGTGAAGTTTCGGTCCGGTTTGCTGGAGTTCAACCTTGAATATCTTGACGCCCTGACCCCGGCAGAGCGCACAAGCTTTGCCAAACGCCTGCAAGATGCCTCGGCAGGGCTTGATGCCTTCCTCAATGCCAATATGGCTGCCTTTGATGCTGGAGATGCCGTTTGGATGCCGGTTTCGTCCTTGCCATGACCGGGGCCACAGTATCCGACCTGCGCGGAAATCTGCTTGAAATCCGGGGGCTGAGCAAAGCCTTCGCGGGGCCCGATGGCGGGACGACTGTCTTGGCTGACGTCAACCTGACGATCCCGTACAACAGCTTCATCGTGGTCCGGGGGCCAAGCGGGGCGGGAAAGACAACGCTTCTGCGCATTCTTGGCTTACTTGATGCGGGCTTTGACGGCTCGGTGCGGCTCGCGGGCCAGGATGTCGGCACTCTGACAACCTCTGAACGGGATGCCCTGCGAACGGCCGCAATCGGGTTGGTGTTTCAGGAAGGCCGGTTGTTGCCGCATCTGTCTCTGGCTGAAAACATTGCTGCACCGCTTCAGTTTTCGAACTTGTCCAAGCGCGAAGCAACCGTCGAGGCCAAACAGGCAGAAGCCTTTGCGTTCCGCCCCGAAGAGCGCGCGGCGGGCGTTACCCGTCTCAGACCCAGCGCGGCGTCTGGTGGGCAGCGGCAGCGGGCTGCCTTGGCCCGGGCCATGATCCGGCAACCGGCTCTCATCCTCGCCGATGAGCCGACCTCAAGCCTCGATGCCCTGTCCAAAGCCCAGGTGATCGACCGCTTGCGTGCCATGCATGCCGCCGGTGCAACGGTTGTGATCGTCAGCCATGACGAAGCGCTTTTCGGGCTTGGCCGGCAATTCAGCCTTGAGGCCGGACGGCTCGTTGAATTGCCTGCTGGAAATGACCCGATGCAACCCGGCGCCCCAACGACGCCCCCTGTCGCCTCTCGGGCACCCTTGGCGGGATGGTGGCCAAGCCTTGGCCCCGGGCGTTTGATTGCCAATGCCACGCGTGATTTGTTGCGACGGCCGCTGTTCACCTTGCTGATGCTGATCGCTGTGATCGCCGGGACGGCGCAGTCGGCCGTTTTCGCGTCGCTGGTCAGTGGTCTGGACCGCTTCGTGGAGCAGACGATGGTCGATGGCACCCGCCTGACACGCATCACGGTGAAGCCCCGCAAAGCAGATCTGGCCAAGGCTGGAGACCACTTCCCCGAACAGGCCACGTTGTCTGCCGACAAGGATGTCACGGCGGTGGTGCCGCGGCGGGCAACCACAGTCTCGGTGATGGTGGCCGACGGCTCCAGCCGACCGTACCCGACACTTGGGTTGCATCCGCACGATCCCGAGCTGGGCATGTTCCAGTTCGTGGCGGGCGCGGGCTTTGATCCCGCCAACCGGCGCCTTCAGATGATCGCCACCACGGACTTTCTGATAGAGGCCTTTGGCATGCCGCCCGCCTCTGACGACAAAGTCTGGACCGGTTTCATCGGGCGACAGGTCAAGGCTGCCATTCCGCGCTTCGGGTCGACGGGGACCGTGATTGGAACCGAACCGCTGACGCTGACCATCAGCGGAGTGATCCTCAAGGGTGAAGCGGACCGTCAGTTCTATTTGCCGAACGACCTTCTGATCGCCATCGATGCGATCAAGCGCGACCGGACCGGGAAGCTGCACCTTCCCCTTACGACCGACGGTACGGCCTGGATAGAAGGGGCAGACATGACCCCGTTGGTCGATTGGCCGTGGCAAGACATGCTGCACCTGTATCTGAAGAACATCGACGCGGTGATACCCAAGATCGCAGCGCTGTCCGCGCACGGCTATCATCCAGAGGCCGAAATCTGGAAATACGCCTGGGTGCTCAACCTCAAGTCCGCCGCTTATGGCATCGTTGCACCGCTTCTAGCGCTGCTGACGGGGGTCGTGGGACTTGTCCTGTTTGGCAACATCGTCATCTCCACCCGTCTGCGCGAGGCGGAGATTGCCCTGATGAAAGTCCTGGGCATGCGGCGCGGAGACATCCTTGCGACAGAAGTGATCGGGACCCTGATCACCGCAACCCTTGGCATGGCGGTTGGGTTTGCCGTTGCGGATCGGCTCACGGTCAGCCTTGCCCGACAGTTCGAGGAGAGTGCGAAGGTTGCGGCGCAGATCTCGGGGGACAGCGGTAGCGTCAGCATCGCGCTGCTGTTCCAGCCGGTGTGGTCGGTCGCCCCCGTCATCGCCGCAGGCACCTTGGCGTTGGTGTTGATCGCAGTGCTATGGCCGACGATTCGGGCTGCCAGCACGGATCCGGCCCGGGTCTTTTCGCGCGGTTGACGCCAAAATGCCGCGCGATCTGCTGGTCAAATCTGGCGGAATCATATCGTGATTGGCGGTCACTTCTGTAACTTCGAGACGGTATGATACGATAAAGATACGACCGGTTTCGCCTAATTGTTATTATCCTATCTTTAGATATCATTGAAAATCTAACGATTTTAGACGACTACCCAACCTGACAGATTCCACTCTAAAACTTTTCGTGAATCTGTTACAGGACTGCGTCAGAAAAAATGCAAGATACCTGCAAATTCAATAGGTTACGATTTTTATGCTAAAACGATCATACTCTTCAGACACAGTGCGTAGTGAAAAGACTTATTATAAGATCACAGCAACTTGACAGGCAAAGAGCCGACCATCTAACTAGGCCCGAGACTGTTCGCATACCACACATGGTCTCAACCCATGGCTTAATGGAGGCTAAATAATGAATATCAAGAATTCGACGAGCATCATCGCGTTCGCCGCGATCGTCGGCTTTGCTGGCATGGCCGGCGCACAAGTTGCACACACCAGCGGCAGCACGACCTACGACGCTGCAGTTTCCGTGCTGTCGCCCGACCAAACGGGCTTCATCATCGGCGGCCAAGTGGCTGTGACCGGTCTGGGTTCGGGTTCGGCAGTTCTGTCGCGTTCGGCCGCTGACATGAACGTGAACGGCAACGCCAGCTCCAAGCTGAACAGCGACAGCTCGGGCGTCACCTCGCTCGCAGACATCACCTCGTCGTTGAACTTCTCGCGCGACATCAGCACCGCTGGTTCGCTCGTCGGCCAAGGCGCTGTGACGGCACGCGGCGAAGCGATTGCCTCGATGGGCACCGCTGGCGCGTCGACCGCCGACACCACCACCGCTGGCGTTCGTGACGCCCTGGGCCCGGTTGATGGCGCTCAAGGCAGCGCATCGGCAACCGCTTCCAGCCAAGGTTCGCTGAATGGTTCGGTTTCGACCGCCAACACGCTGCAACTGTTGGGCACCTCGGGCCTGTTCGCAGGTTCGAACAGCCTGGACGTTGGCGAAACCAACAAGGCGATTGCCTACGGTTCGTCTAACGTGAACGCTGACGGCGCAACCGGCATCGACCTGACCACCGCTGCGTCTGACCTGACCTCGCCCACCGCTGCTCCGACCGCTTCGGGCAACGGCGCTCTGTTCGGTGTGACCTCGACGCTGACCAACCAAAGCGGCATCAACCTGTCCGTTTCGAACGCTGGCAACGGCACGATCTCGCTCACGACCTCGACCGGTGGCTTCTTCACCGGCGGCGGTGCTGCTGGCGGTTCGGCCACCCACATCGACAGCGGCGACTTCTTCGCTCAGCCGTAATAGGCCGCACCTGCGGTTTGCATCACTCGGTCAGGCCCATGGGCCTGACCGTCATCGCTTGACAGTAAAAGAAGAAACGAAATGGCCAGAGGCATGAAGATCATAAAACCATTCCTTGCCGCTGCCCTTTTCGCTTCTGCGCTGATGCTCTGCGGTGCCTCGGCACAGGCGCAGGACCAAAGTCAAAGTCAGGGGAACTCGACAACGGCGTCGAACCAGCTGGATGGCAGCGCCACCAATTCAAACTCGGGTGCTAACGTCTCTGGCATCACGGCGTCGAACAGTGTGGGCAACGATGCCCACGCGCAATCCGGTGGCAACGTGTTTGACTTCTCGAACAAGACCAAGTCGATGGGCGTGGCACCTGGCATTGGCAGTTTCGGCGGCGGTCCTTGCATGGGCGTTTCTGGCGGTGTGTCGGCCTCGTTGCCGGGGTTTGGTATTGGCGGTGGACGGTCATTCGATGACGTATCCTGCCAACGTCGCAACTGGGTCAACACCCTGCTTGGGGCTGCCAATCTGATGCCCGACGTCGAGGGTCGCGAGCTGAAGCGCGTGGCGATCGTGGTGATGATGCAAGACCCCATCCTTGGACCAGCCTTCAAGCAATTGGGCTACAACGTTGACCAACCGGGCACCGAAGTCAGCTCTGCGAAGGGCAACCGGGTGGCGCAGACCGCAGCGGCCCCGGCGCACCCGATCAAGGCGTCAGTTGGCTCGATGGCGTCGGTGTGTAGTGCCGTGGTTCCGAAGAATGCGACGCCCGCGTTTGTGAAGTTGATCGAGAAACGTGGCTGTGTTGTGGATGTGAGGAAATGATGAAGCAACTTCTTGGTTCTACAATCGCGCTGGTGCTTCTGGCAGTCCCTGTTCTTGCAGACGATGGGATGGAGGTCGTATCAAATGGCGAATCCTCCGTGGTTCCGGTGCTTTACTCTGCCGAACCCACCCCGTCCGCGCCGGCCAGCAATCCCTATGCCCTGCCAAACGTTGCGCTGTTGTCGGCAAGTCACGCGGACGTGCTGCAAAGCATTGATAACATGCGCGGGCAACTGGCTGATTTTGGCAGCCTTGCCCTGAACAACGGCATCAGCCAAACGGCCGATGCGTTTGTGGACCATTGGCACCTTGCCGTCGAAACGAACGTGGCGACGGAAGGCGAATCCCTCCAAAATCTGGTTACAGACATGGTGAGCCACAATTCCGGCCTGATCGAAGACTTCCTTCTGTCGCCCCCGATGCCGACAGAGGGGTCGCTGTTCTCTCAACCGTCGTTCACCGATACGGTCGCCGTTTCGCCGACAGGTGGTTTCTTTGCCCAGTGACCTGACCTTGGCTGACCTGCACCCACTTCTGCACCTGGAGCTAGCATGACCTTCCAAACCACTTTCGTCGCTCTCGTTGTCGCGGGTCTTCTTGCCGGCTGCGCAACCCATTCTCCAGATGCTCAAGCGCCTGCTGTGCTGGCACCGGTCGATGGGCACAGTGTTCCGGCGGGGATCGCTTGTGAACAGCTGAACGACAAGCTGGTGAACAAGGTTGGCGGATGCGAGGGTTTCATCCCGATGCCAGCGCTCAGCTCCGAGCAAGCCGCTGAAATCGTGGTGTTGAACACGAACTTCTCCACCGAAGTGTCGCCGATCGTGAATTTCGACTTCAACAAGGATGTGCTGACGCCGAAGGCTCTGGCGATCATCGACGCGCAGGCCGCCTGGATGCGCCGCTATCCGCAGATCCGCTTCTCGGTCTTCGGCCACACCGACCTTGTTGGCTCCGAAGGCTACAACTTCGATCTTGCCAAGCGGCGTGCCGAGGCTGTTGTCGCACGTCTGATCAGCCACGGGGTCGACGGCGACCAGTTGGACGCTCTCGTCTCCTATGGTAAAACCCGGCCGCTGATCAACACGACCCGCCCCGAAGAGATCAATCGCCGCACCTTGACTGAAGTCACCGGCTATCTGGACAAGCCGCGGCTGCATGCGACCGTTCTGGTATCTTGTGCCTGGATCAAGCCGTCCTATCTGCCGACCTACCCGAACTGCGTTGTCGCCCCGTCGCTGCCGCCGCCTCCGGTTGTGCCGCCGACAGTAGACATCCAGACGCAAAGCTGGGGCACCAACCTTGATCGGCCGAACGTGTCAACCTCTGCCAATTATTCCGATGATGGCACGACCCAGATCGCTTCCTCCGATAGCCAGGCTGGCGAACTGCACAACAGCACGACCGTCAAGACGCAGGGCGATGTCCGAGAGATTACTTTCGCCAACGGCGACAAGTATGTAACGGATGCTCAGGGCAACAATGCCCACAAAGTGACACCCTGATCCTGCGATCTGCAGATTAACTGCACCAGCCACAGGCGCTTGCGCAGAAAGAGGACGAAGATGAACTGGTTAAAGAGCTGCATGGCTCTCACATTGGTTGTTTTGATCGGCGGATGTGTGGGAACGCAGGACGTCCGTGGAAAACCCGTGCCAACGGCATTCTTTGTCTTCTTCGATCAAGGCAGCGCAGAGCCGACAAAGGAATCCAAAGCTATTCTGGACGAGGCTGCTGCGTATCTGAAGGAATACGACAACACGTCCGTGCGGGTGGTCGGACACGTGTCGACCGATGAAACAGAGGCAAACCTGGATCAGGAACGCGCAAGCCGCGTCGCCGAGGAATTGGTGAAGCGTGGCGCGCAGCCGGCCCGCATGCAATTGCTTGGTGTCGGCAGCACGGAGAAAGTGTCTGGAACCGATGGAAGCGACGATACCTCGGTTGACCATCGGGTAGAGATCCTGTTCAGCACAATGTGATGCCCCTGCGGCAGTTTTTGCAGTCGCTGTATCGATAATGCCAGTTCGAGCGCGTGCTTGAACTGGCATTTTAGTGTGCCTATCGATTTCGATCGAGAGTGGCGGCGTCTGGGAGGTCGAGGTCGTTCGACCGGCAAACAAAGTCGATTTGTTCTAGTGGTGAAGATTGAGGGCAGGCAGGAATGTCCATCTTATGAAATGTACCTAGGGACACGATGGGCCGTGATGGCGACGCTACGCGGTTCATATGACTAGGCTTGAACGGTGGGGCACATTTGGGGTGCTGTAAAATTGATCCGTGAGCGCGTATCTTAAGTGCGATGCAAGATAGCTTGCGATAAGCTATTTCCGCTTTGGGTTGCATCTTTCCACATCTCAATCTCGCCAAGTGCAAACTTCGGGTGGCAATCCCAACCCAATGCTCACACGCACCAGCCACGAATGTGTGATAATCCAAACGAAGTTGAATTCAGCAAATGGAAGGGCCCGAGATGCTTGACGCGACAAGTGCGACATCGATCTTGATCGTCGATAATCAGACGATCGTTGCTGATGCCTTACAGCAAGTCCTCGAGGGGATGGGCCAATTCAAAGTTGCAACCGCAGTCACGTTGAATGAAATGCGGACGAGGCTTGCCAACAACACGTTTGATTTGATCTTGCTTGACTATACGCTCAAGGAAATCAAGAGCATCGTCACGTTGAGTGAAATAATCGCCGAATGCTGCCCGTCCCGCCTGGCCCTGTTTTCGCACGATCTGGAAACCCAGGCTATTGCCAGCGCGTTGAAGGTAGGGATCTGTGGTTATGTTCCCAAGACCTTGGGTGTTAAATCCCTTGTCGCCTGCATCGAACTTTTGGTGTCGGGTGAGAGATATGTTCCACTGAGCTGCATCAACGCAATCAGCAACGATCGCAGCCCAGTAGTGCAAGATGATATCAAGCTCGCTGAAACTGACATCAAGATGATCAGTATGATCGGGGAAGGCAAGACGAACAACGAGATCGGACATCAGTTTGGCATTCCGGAAAGCCGCGTCAAGATGATGCTTCGGTCACTTTACTCCAAACTTAATGCCAACAACCGGGCCCATGTGGTCTCGATCGCCAGAAGTCGCAACATCATTTAAGGATTTGTTGGCCTGACCTGAGGTGCAATTCGGTCCGGTCCTCTCCACCGTCTGATATAGGTCTCGGTTTGTTGGCTCTAGAAGTTGGAGCTTCCCGCCGCTGTGGTGATTTGAGGATCAGCTGTTCAAGAGAGTGTCAGATTCTAATAGTGCAGTGCTCCGACGCGTAAGTGCTTCTATGCATACTCAAGATGTGTTGCTGACTGGCAGTCATTTGGGCAAGCCTTGCAGCCATGATGACAGAATCTATCCTCAACTCATGCCGCCTTCGTCGCGAGCAAATCCAAAGACAACAGGTTGGTCCGCTGTCATGAAATCAATCTTGGGCTATCTTCTGAGAAAGAACCCGTCAATCGGTTCGAAGGCCGAATCCAACTCGATTGCGGCTGACCGCTATTCCTCCCATATTTCGTTTGATCGGTCGAGCAGAATTTGGTTGGTGGGCTGCAGCGCAGTCTTGTACCAACTGTTGAGCGAGCAGGGGTTTCCCACAATAAGGGCGGCGACGCTGTCTACCGTTAAGTCCAAGGGGCTTCGATGCTCTGATGGCGTGACGCCTCAGATCACGCATCTTATCGTTGATGCGGACGCGTTCGGTGGTATTTTGGGAATTCAGCCAGACCTTGAGTTCATTCGAAGGTCAATGCCGACCTTGCCGATTATTTTGATTTCTGCGGGTATGGAGACCGAATATTTCAACAGTAATCGATTGGTATCAGTGACCGGTTCACGCGGCAACCGATCTTTGTCCGTTTTGCGCGCAACTTTGGCTGAGGCCGATCTCGTAAGCCGCAACCTTTGGTCGGAAGGCCGCGGTTTCTTTCACCTTGTCTAAATTGAGCTTCGTCCCGCTATGTGATTTGTCCTTTCGTCCTGCTCCGCTGCAGCCAGAGCACGTTGTTGACATTGCGGGACTCGGAAAGGGCAAGCTTCAGCGATGCACGGGATGTGTTTGGCCGGAGTGAGACATCGCAGATAGCAAGTCTCTCAAAGCCAAAATCATCGCGCGAGAAATCTTCAGAAATCAGAATGATGGGCAGACCTGGACAGGTTTCGCGGATATGCCTCAGGTCGCAAATGATTTTTGCTATGCCTCCAAGTGCATCTACATTCACAACCATATGAGAGATCTTCGCAGGACATTGCCGCCCGTCGCCCAATTGCTCCGGGCCAATGCTTCGGAGTGTCGATGTGTGCAACACTTCACACCGTTCAGCCTTAAGCATGATTTCCAGCTCTTGAGTTTGTCCAACCATAAGGAGTGTTGGGCGCGATATTTGATCTCCCGAACCATTAGTTGCACCTGATGCGGCTCCAACTTGTGCTGGCTTGCAGACGGCGGCGCGTCCACAATTTGGCTGCCTTCTTTCAACTTTGTGGGCCAAGGATTGCCAAACGCCGCTGATCAAAGCGAATACCCTTTCCATAATTGCGTGTAGTCTCATCTGATAAAGCGATTATGATCCTCTAGGGGGTATTCTGGCAACGAATAGGAGGAATAGGGGGCGCGCGGAAGTGCGTCGGTTGTGTCTAGGTGATATACATGGCGCACGAAAGAGGATGTTTCTGCATATGTCAGTGGGCGATTTTCCAAACGGGATTCATTTGGCCCTCACCGCTTGTTCCTGGGGTTAGGCACAGTTTTCAACTTCGGCCAAGTTTGCCTCTAAGTGGGGTTCGTTGTGAATCTGAGAGCTCAGCGCATGTAT